>JAUWWJ010000401.1 GCA_030616935.1 Planctomycetaceae bacterium | reverse complement strand
TGATTGATGATGCGCGGCGAGAAGTCAGGGCTTTGCTGTCCAATTTGCGAAGCAAGGCGGACGACGCGCCCAGCAAAGAAGGACGAGTTACACAACCAAGACGGGTATCAAATGGAGCCTCTGCAGCGAGTACGTAAGGGAACCTTTACTCCACTTCTTGGCTAAGCTGAGCTTCCATGACCTCGAATTTATCCTCGAGGCCTGCTCTCAAGTCTTCAATTACCTGATTGCAGGCATGTGAAGATACAGGTTCCCCAAATGCCTTCACGACATCGTAGGGTTCCTGAAACTTGAGGCAGTGATAAATGTGTCTGGCCAACGCTGCACACACATACGGCATCGCGCTATACCAAGGTTGCCCTTCAGCCTCCTTGCGCTCAAACAGCGCCTTGTATGGATTCTCCCCACGGTCAAACCACACCAGGGGAGCCGCAATCTGAAATAATGCCCGCTTGAGATCCCGATTACCTCTCCTCGACATTCGGGTGTGATCGATGGTTTGCGATGTCTCCAACCCAGCAAAATAGCCGGTATAGGCGATATATTGCCGGTAATTCCGAAAGCGATGAACATCTCCTGTGGCTCCCAGAATCATGCCTAATGTCGCAGGTCCTGAATAAGGCACATCAGCAATCCAATGATAATCTTCACGCTGGGTTATGAGCGTTTCCACCTGCTTTTCCAGAGCCATCCGGGCTTTGAAATTGGCCAGCAGGAAGTCTGTCACCCATCCAAGCCGCCATGCCCGTTGTGGGTCCGGCAAAAGCCCGGAGCTGTTCCGTGCTAGAGCTTGCAGTTCATCCACCCGCTTGGCATGACGGTAAGCTCCTACTTCCCACAAGACCGATCTCACCTCTTCGGCAGACGCAGCCGCAAGTTCCGCAGGCGTCGGGTAAGCGGCGATCAAACGCACCGGGGCAATGCTGGTCACGCTCCCAGTGAAGAACGTCTTCAACTCTGGAAACACTACCGCCATCAACTGGGAAAGCTGATTTCGAGCCCTGGAGATCATCGTCTTCAATCGCCAGCTGTCACGGCACAGTGCTAGCAGATCGGAATCCTCAGGTTCAGCAAGGGTCAGAGGCCTCAGGGTGAATTCTTCACCAACCGCCTCGTGCAGGTACCCGATGCGCGCCATCACACGCGCCTCAATCTCGTCGGTTTTCGGGATATGTCCCATGATCTTCTCGCGCATGTGTCGCGTGGTGGCGTTCTCGATCAGCCACATTGGGTAATCCTGATCCAATAGGTACTGGAACATGGTGGCCCCATAAAAGCCGCCGGTGGGCTCACAGATCCCGAAGAAGGCTTCCCGGTCGGTGCTGAAACCATCCAGATACTCCTGCAGCTTATCCAGCCCGGCACGCGTGCTGGGAAAGTGCAAACAGGGTGTTCGCTTCCAGCGCTCGCCTTCCTGGGTAAAGCTCTGCAGTGTGATCACCACTGCCACATGCTCCTTGTATCCGACGTCGACGCCAAGGTAGTTCCTTTCGGGCAGTTGCTCGCCCAGTCTTGCCAGCAGGGTCATCGCCTTCCTCCTCACGATCTTGATGGGTCGGGGCCGGTGACCAGACCGCCTAAAGTACGTACAGGGGTCGCGCAGCGGCGCGCCCAATGGTCTCTAGCAAGGCTACCCTGGCTCCGGCCCCGTCGATACTTGCGCCGCTGGATCTTCTCAACGGCTTTCTTGAGATCGCAAGGGGATGAAAGTGACAGCGACCGCCAACCCGCCAAACATTACGTATATGGGTCACTATGTGCCCTGATGGTCTAAGCAGTGGTCTGAGCCTTACCCTGAGACTTCCTGAGAGCCAGGCTCGTGGGTTGGCGACGCCCAACATTTGTTACATGGGTCACTACGTGCCCAAACTCGCTGTTATGGGTCGTCGCCGTCACTTCCCGGGTTTTGTCCTTGGTTTTTGAGCGATATTTTGTTGTTAAGGTGCAGCGTCTTTGTAGCCAGACGATTTCTTATAGGCTTATCTTAGCTTAGTTTTGGAAACTCTTCTAGAAGTTATGTTTTAGAGTAGGGAGTTCCCTCTAGACCATTTGTTAGGTGTTGTTCACTCTCTCGAAGCTCCTGGCCATCGATCTGGCTCGATATATCAGCTAAAAATAGCGTCTTACCTGTTTGCAATACTCTCGATACTCGTTACCAAACAGCTCCTCAAGGCCCCCCTCTTCTCGGAGTATTACCCGATAATGTGTATACGCCAACACGAATGAGAATAGCAACATTAACCATTTTGTATCCACGAAGAAAATTGTTCCAATGTAGATAAGACTCCATGCAACATACATCGGGTTGCGACTAATAGCATATGGGCCAGTAGTTATCAATTCCGTTGGGGCTTCAACTTCAATAGCACTTACTTCATGAACAGACAATGCTGCAAGAATGATCCCTGCTAGAGTGAAAAGAACCCCTAGAGCATATCTTAACCATTCGACAATATCGAGCGGTATGGGAATTGATTCCTGCGCGAATATTCCCAAAATCAATGGAATCACATGTCCTTCGGGTATCGGTATGTTCTTCCATTTGATCCGCATATAAATCAATCCATCAAATCTGGCAGCATAACGGTTTTGAGCTCAGCCGCCCCGCTGGGATTATTGCTTGCTCTGTCGGATCCTCAAACCAGGGCCATCACTTGCCTATCGTCCAGCCCGCGGGGTCGGCTGCAGCGAATGGTTATGCGGCCGCCTATCTTTCAAAGAACACTTCAT
>JAUWWJ010000272.1 GCA_030616935.1 Planctomycetaceae bacterium | reverse complement strand
CATTATCGGAACACCATGATCGTGATCTTGGTGTTTTAGAACGAACGGACCACTGCCTCGTGATTCTAAACCGCTATCCCTATACGAATGGTCATCTCCTGATTGCACCTCTTCAACATCAGGCTACGCTGCTGGCAATTGATGCACCCGTATTACTCGACCTCCAGCAGCTACTAGCTGCATGGTGCCAACGACTGACAAAAGCAATCGAAGCGCAAGGCTTCAATATTGGGCTGAACCTTGGTCAGGTCGCAGGCGCTGGGGTGCCAGGGCATCTGCATTGGCATCTCGTACCAAGATGGCCCGGCGATGTAAACTTCATGACAAGTGTTGCTGGAGTAAGGGTACTTCCACAGGCACTAGATGACTTATGGAAACAATTGAGAGCCTGTCTATGACTCAGACAACTGGAGACGATGCAGAGCATTGCCACGCCATGCAGCTACCTTGTAATTGGCAGGTTCGTGAAGCAGCTATCCTTGCACCGCATGCCATGCATGCAATCGACTCAGCAGGCCGCGTACATAAAGAAATTCCTCATCCCTTCCGAAGCGCCTACCAGCGTGATCGGGATCGCATTGTGCACTCCGCTGCGTTTCGACGACTTGCTCATAAAACACAGGTTTTTACTGATTACCCAGGCGATTACCACCGAAGCAGACTCACCCACACACTGGAAGTTACAAGTATTGCCCGGACACTCGCTCGATCTCTCGCTTTAAATGAAGATTTGGCGGAAGCCCTCGCTCTTGGCCACGACATCGGGCATCCACCACTTGGCCATGCCGGGGAAGACACGCTTGATGAATTGCTTCGAGACGCCGGTGGATTCAACCACAATCGCCAAGCTCTTCGAATCATGACATTGCTTGAGCAGCGATACCCTAGCTTTCCTGGCCTTAACCTTTCCCAAGAAGTTCTGGATGCGCAATCTGTCAGAGCAAAACTACCGACTGCTCCACCTCCACTACTTGAGACACAAGTAGTGGATGCTGCCGATTCAATAGCCTATGACACGCACGATGCTGATGATGCCATTGAGTTGGGGTTCGTGCAACTCGATGAATTACTGGAACTTCCGCTCGTTGCGAAAGCGGCTGAAAATGTTAATTCCCAGCATGGAAAACTTGATTCACTCTTACTGCGCAGAGCGGTACTTCATGAACTTATTGAATTGCAAGTAGCAGGACTGGTTACAGAAACTTCTTCTCGTTTACTCGCTATGAGTGACACCTCTGTTGATAGCATCAAAAAAGCATCTACTGGTAGCAATCGGCTTGTAATGCACGACCAGAAAATTCAGCAAGGCAAACAAGAGTTGGAGGAATTTTTGTTCCAGCGAGTCTACCGAAGTGACCAAGTCATGAAGGTTCGGCAACAATCACAAGAGAAGATGCGTGATTTATTTGTCTGGTATTGTGAAGCTCCACATGCATTGCCATCGGGCTATTTCCAGCGATCTGAAACGGTCGGAGTACTACGAAGTGTTGCTGATTACATTGCAGGCATGACCGACCGTTTCTTCAACCGCGACGCCGCGTACCGGCTCGAAACATAGGTTTATACTGAGGGAAATTGCCAACAACTTCGCTTTCTGCCGCAATTGAGCCAAAACGCTGCGCGTCAATTTTTCTGGCATGGTAATATTCTGGATGTGCAGACATCTTCATCTATCGACTCTGTTCATCCACCTCTAAATTGAAATATATCCAATGGCACTCATAATACTTCGGTCACTGTTTTGCATGGTGTCTCTTGGCATCGCTGTCCTGATCTTTAACTCACCCTCAATCAGAGCCGCACCTGACTGGGTACCTTGGGTTGTCTTGCTGACAATGATCGGCATACCCCTGGCTGCAATTCTGATTGATTCTTTCATTCGGAGAAAAGATTTAACTATTATCACATCCGTCTATTTTGGGCTCCTCATCGGCGTCTTTCTAACGTACGTAGCTGTTCTTGCATTGAGCCCTCTTATCGCCTCATTTTCGAACTCACCAATACTCCCCTGGCTGCCTCTCATTCTTGGCATGCTCCTTTGTTATGTTTCGACAAGTGTGCTCATGCAGACACGAAATGATTTCCGTTTCATTATTCCATATGTAGAATTTGCCCGAGACGTGCGTGGGCTACGACCGAACGTACTTGATGCGAGTGCTATCGTGGACGGCCGTATCGCCGAACTTGCTGATACGGGTCTATTTCAGAGTCGCTTTGTTGTTCCCGGATCAGTCATGGAAGATCTTCAACAGACTTCAGATGCTGTGGAGAAGCCGAAGAGAATGCGAGGAAGGCGAGGACTTGACGTCCTCGCAAGACTACGTGCGACGCCAACTATTGATGTCGAAATCCTTGGTCATTCAGGACCACTTTCTGATGGCGCATCTGTTGAGTCCGAGATAGTTGAGTTGGCTCGTAATCTTGGAGGACGGGTTATTACCAACGAACCGACTCTTATGAAAATTGCCGGAGTCCGTGGCGTGCCGGCGTTGAATGTAAATGATATTGCCGTTGCCTTAAGGCCGTCATACGTCCCTGGTGACATAATAGATGTAAAAATTGTGAAGCAGGGTGAAGAACCTAGCCAGGGCGTTGGATTCCTCGATGACGGCACAATGGTTGTTGTTGAACACGGCCGTGAATTGATTGGCCGGTCTACGATCGTGAGCGTCACCAGCACGCTCCAAACATCAGCCGGCCGGCTCGTGTTTGCCAGACCTGAGGAATACGACGACTAGCTTTTTTTACAAGTTTCGGTTTTTTTTTAAAATTCATGCTGCTGAACATAGGAAATAGTAGACCTATTCCACCGCAGGATCAGGTCGCCCAGAATGGCTTCTCGACTCTACTGTTGAAGTGGGCCGTTGAAGCCGAATTCCTGCAATTCGTATGGCTAACATGACGACCCGAAAGAAAATATTTCGCCTCACTCTTTTCCTGCTTTGCATTGCGACGACGAAGAACGCTCGCGCTCAAGAGCAAAACGGCCTTGTTTTATTCCGTGAACACTGCAGTCGTTGCCACGGTAACAATGGAGAGGGCAGCGATTCCTACCCAGACCCTCTCCAAGGAAACCTTTCAGTCAATCAACTTGTTTCTTACATCGACAAGACAATGCCTGATGATGATCCATCACAGGTGACTGGTGAATCTGCGAAACATATCGCTGAAACAATTCATTCATCTTTTTATTCCCTTATTGCACAAGATAAAAACAAGAAGGCCCGACTAGAACTTTCCCGACTTACAGTACGACAGATGCGGGAGTCTTTGGCCGACATCATCGGAAGCTTTCGGCATCCCCACCCAAAGGCAGAGAAGCAAAGAGGGATTCGTGCGGAATACTTTGACTCGAGAAAATTTAGTAAACGTTCTTGCGTCCTGGAACGACTCGACACAAAGATTCAATTCTTTTTTGGAGAAGCGAGTCCGTCACCAGAAAAAATCCAGCCTGAACGATTCTCTATCCGCTGGAATGGATCTGTGATCCCTCCCGAAACGGGGCGATATGAATTCATAGTCCGCACCAACCAAGCCGTTCGGGTCTTTGTGAACGAAACAGAGGCGACTGAACCGTTGATTGATGCCACCGTAAAGTCTGGAAACGAGCAACAGTATCAAGCGAGCATTACGTTGCTTGGCAGTCGTGCGGTCCCATTACGAGTTGAGTTTTCAAAAGGTCGACAAGGAGTAGCCAAAGCAGGTCAAGACAACCCAAACACTGATGCATTTATAGAATTACTTTGGAAACCTCCTTATGGTGTGGCTGAAGTAATT
>JAUWWJ010000071.1 GCA_030616935.1 Planctomycetaceae bacterium | reverse complement strand
GAAGTTCCGATGCCCCGAGTGAATTTACAGCTGCAGGAAGTTCGTCTAGGATCCGCCCCGTAATAACAGGCTCCGCGAAACTTGCCGTTCCAATCTGTACGGCTGAGGCTCCAGCAACGAAGAACTCCATACAGTCATCCGTTGTCATAATGCCGCCTACACCAATTATCGGTATACCCACGCGGGTATGCACCTGGTGCACACATCGCAAAGCGATTGGTTTAATTGCAGGACCGCTCAAACCACCAATACCATTCCCTAAGAGTGTCCGCTGCTTGCGCCAATTGACTGCCATCCCCTGGCATGTGTTTATGAGTGTCACAGCGTCCGCACCACCATCAGCTGCCGCCTGGGCAATCGATGTGATATCCGTCACGTTTGGTGTAAGCTTCGCTATGACTGGTAACTGAGCTGCGTGGCGTACACCTTCGACTACCTGTCGACAGAGCTCTGGATCTGTTGCGAAATCAACACCGTGGCTAACATTAGGGCATGAGATATTTAACTCAAGCGCAGCTATTCCACTTTCTTTATCGAGTTGCTCAGCAAGCAACACGAACTCAGCGACTGTTCCTCCTGCAATTGAAACAACCACAGGTGCACCGCATGACCGAAGGAAAGGGAGCTTATCCAGAACAAACTGCTCAATACCGTCGTTATCAAGACCAATTGAATTCAGTAAGCCGGAGGCAGTCTCGATCGTACGCCAGGGACGGTTTCCCGCTCGTGGCGCGACTGTAATTGTTTTGGGGACGATCCCACCAAGTCGATGCAGTGGGACAAATTCCTGCATTTCATTGGCGTAACCAAAGGTTCCCGACGCAACCATGATCGGATTCGGTATTGAAAGCCGCCCGAGCTGGACAGTTAAGTCAGGGAGCACCGGAGAAGCAGATGCAGTCATCGTCTTATTGTAAATGGTAAGGGGACCTCGATGATGGCCGAAAAACTGAAACCTATCAGTCCACGCCGCTCATTCAGTGTACCGCAGCGGCAAACTGCCAACGGCTCCGTCGAATAGGAAAAACAGGCAAGATTTAATTTTTCTTCGGGATATATGATCTAGTTCAAGACTACCGATTTTTAGGCCGATATGAGAGATGAAAGAGGCGAGTGCCACATTTCTCACAAAATCCCAATCCTCGTTGACATCACGACTAAAGCCCCATTATGGTTCCTACCGGACGGACACGAATTCTCGACACAGATGCCGACTGGCCCGTCCACATGGGGTTTAAACGGCCATTTTCGGCCCTAACTCCACGACTGGAGTGTCAGAGTCGTGACCAAACAAGATATTGTCCGAACTATTTCCGAGCGGTTAGACCTCCCAAAAGCGAAAGCTCAGGAGGCAGTTCAAACCACATTCGACGCACTCATAAACGCACTGGTCAAAGACGGCCGGATCGAGCTTCGGAATTTTGGGGTATTTCAAATCAAGCGAAGAGGTGGTCGGGTTGCCAGAAACCCTCGAACGGGCGATGCCGTCAACGTCCCACCACGGTCTTTTGTGAGCTTCAAGCCGGGCAAGGAGATGGAAGCACGAGTCAGAAAACTCGACGAGCCACAATCTTCCTAGAGCCCATAGTCTACCGAGAAGCTGTTTTAGTGACAGATTTCAGAGCAGATACGTACCTATTTCAACATACATATCAGTTTGAAAAATTTTACCATCGCAATGAAATGTCTTGCTCGGTAAATAGTATTCAGAGAAAGACTCTTAAAGAATCCAGTCGATGGTCAGTAGATAACCACCGGAATATTTCTGCTCTATGCAGAACAAAAAACAATTATTTGTGTGAAGAAATTACGTATCCGACTGAGACAAACGACATAACTGATACAGGGAGCGCGGCGCGATGAATACCAGCAATACCCGTAGTGGTACGTGGGATATCGGCCTGAAGTTTATCATTGCATTGGTCATAGGAATTCTCGTAGCAACGAACACGGGATGCCTCATTCCCATGTATTCCGGTGACCCTATTCGGAGAGCTCAGGAATTAATCTACACCTCAGAAGATCTTCGGGCGATTACTGATGAATGGGAACGCATCTGGTTCCTTGACCAACCGTCTCACATGACCCCATACCGGACACACGGTGGCGTTCTCTAACAGAAGACGCTGAAAAATTTTCAGGACACGGCTCCGATGAGCCTCTTTACCAATCAGCCGCAGTGAATCAATCAGTTGCTCTGGATGCCGCTATGGGGCCCTGTAAAAGCAACTGGTTTGTTAAATGCGAATCCGCGCAGCTTGTTCTTGTATTTTCTCAAGCGGCACAAGATCCCCTTTGTTACAGCCCGGACAACTTTGAGCCGCCTCGTCCCACGACGACTCAGATTTGAGATTGGAATCCCAGAACGGCCAGGTGCGACACTGGCGAGGACGATCTTCGTAGACGGTGCAACCACGTGTTTCAGCATCAAGGAGCACACAATCCCCTCCGGGCCTTTCTGTGAGCGACCGTCGAACACCTACTCGTCTCACGAATTGTTTCTCGAAAACCTCAGGAGTAATTTGCATACGCGCAGACATTGCATCGATCTCGGCCTGATTGACCCAGACATACCCCTCAGCGCCGGTACAACAGTCCCCGCATTGCGAACATTCAAAGCGAAGACCCTTTGAATACCAGACGTCATTTTTTTTACCTGCCATACAACACCTCCTTCTACCACCCTGCACTCTACAGCATTATCTTCTTTGTTGCCGAGACAACAGCTTCAACATCTTCAATCCCGCTAAAAGGACCGAACGAAATACGAACGGTCCCGCCTTTGGTGGTCCCGAGACATTCATGAATGCGAGCAGCACAGTGGTATCCAGAACGCACCTGAACACCCGCAATCTGTTCAAACAATGCAGCGACCTCAACTGGTGAATACCCATCACAGACCATACTGATAATCGGCGGACCTAAAACACCTGAAGTTGGATCAGGAGTTACCACACGAACTCCCGGAATATCACATAATTCATCATAGCACGCTTGAACGTAACTCTTGCAAGCAGCTGCAACCGATTCCAATCCCTCCTCCTTCAGCCACCTGCACCCGGCGAGCAGTGCTGCGGCCGCAGGGAAGTCTAGTGTTCCTACCTCAACTTGATCCTGCATCTCGCTGGGCATTTCAAGAGATTCACTCCTTGAACCTGTACCACCTTGAATCAGTGGATCAAAATGAATTCCTTGCCTTGCATAGAGTACAGCTATTCCGTGCATTCCCATCAGCCACTTGTGGCCTGGTGAGACAACAATGTCAGCCATCGACTCATAGTGAGAGAATGCAACATGACCAAGCGATTGAGAAGCATCAAGCAGTGAAAGTGCTTCTCGTTCTCGTGCAACTTTTACAATTGGCTCAACATCTTGGGTAACACCCGTAACATTTGATGAGTGTGACAGGGTTACTAGGCTTGTATTCGGCTGCCATGCCCGAGCAATATCGTCTGGATCAACCCAACCTCGCTCATCACACGAAACAACCGTCAATCGAATGTGACCTTTTTTCTTCAGATAATGAAGTGGTCGAAGAGTTGCGTTATGGTCGGCCGCAGTTGCAATAACATGGGCACCAGACGCAACAACACCATGAATGACTTGATTCAACCCACAGGTCGCTGATGCCGGCAGGCAGATTCTTTCTGACGAAACACCGAGCAAGGATGCGACTTCCACGCGTAGCTGGTGAACAAGATTTCCTGCCGCTAACGCCTCTCGATACGCACCTCTTCCAACTGCTACACCATTTTCTCTAGCTGCCTGCTCCCACGCCTTCCAAACCACTTCTGGCTTGGGCCACGTAGTCGCTGCGTTATCGAGATATCGCCTTTGTAGATGGTTATGCTCGTTATTCACTCGTTTGTTGCCGCGGTGTCATTCCACCGGTCGTCACCCTCCAATTTGGTACATCGCTCGCCTTGGCCTCTGAAAAGATTCCGTACCAATACCATGCGAAAAGTGTTTCGCGCCCACGCATGCTGCCAAAAGCCCTTGGAGCTCTTCGTCTGTCCCACCCTCTCTGAGCAGAGCCCGAGCATCCCAGTCAGTAGTTGAAAAAAGACAGTTACGAAATTGACCATCCGCGGTGAGCCGCAACCTGTCACAGCGATCGCAGAATGGCTGCGAAACCGGATCGATAAATCCAACAACACCGCTGCCATCGGCATAAGAATAGTCAATCGAGGGTTGGCTTGGATCGTCCTCATTGTTCTGTGACAGTTTGCCTATATGCATTTCAAGTATTTGACGAACCTCTCTTCCCGTCAGAACGTCCTCACAAGACCATGCATCTTCTGCGTCGAGTGGCATAAATTCAATAAACCGCAGGTGAAAACAATGCTTTCGGCAAAATTCAGCTAACGGGACAATGTCTTCCTCCGTTAAGCCACGAATCGACACCGCATTTATTCGAATTGACTGAAACCCTTGCCGACTCGCCTCTTCAAGCCCCTCAAGAATTTGCTGAAGGCCAGAACGACGCGCAATCTTCTCAAAACGAGCTTCATCAAGACTGTCGAGACTCACATTGAGTCGAGACAACCCTGCCTTGGCTAAACCAGCAGCCTGATCTGCCAGAAGCAAGCCATTGGTGGTGATCGCAACTTCTTCAATTTTTGGCAACTGAGTCAACTGCTCAACCAGTTGATAGAGCCTGGGTCGCATCAAAGGCTCACCGCCCGTTAAACGAATTGTCTGCACTCCCATTTTAGACGCAACACTGGCACACCGTACTACTTCGTCATACGTCAACAGTTTTTGTTGACTCATAAAAGACACTTCAAGTGGCATGCAGTACCCGCACCTAAGATTACATCGGTCTGTCACACTAATTCGCAGATCCGTATGGGACCTACCAAATTGATCAACAAGACTTTTCTTGACGGGAACAGCGAAGGCTCTATCAGGACAACTCATCAAAAGGCTCCTGTGAACACCGACCGGAATTCCTGGCTAGCATGTCACTACTTTCTGGGTGAACCCAAAAAGCTTCGGAATCATTGACCTGTCGCTTCCATATCGGCACGTCTACCTTAATCCGGTCCATAAGCCATGATGCTGAAGTAAACGCCTCGGCTCGGTGGACTGCGGAAACAGCAATGGCAACACTTACTTCACCAACGGAGACCTTACCGAGCCTGTGTACGATCGAACATTTCACTATTTGAAATCTGCGAACAGCTTGTTCGCACAGCCGAGCTAGTTCTCTTCTAGCCAACGGCCTATATGCATCATACTCAAGCCAGTCTGTGGTAAGACCATCCGTCTCTTGCCGTGTCGTGCCAGTAAATAACATAGCCGCTCCTGCACGTTTGCTTGCAACACGAGAGAGCATGCGTGACACATCAATCGGATCATCCGTGAGATCAACCTGCAGCATCCACCTAACCTCCACTAACTGGCGGAATGATAGCAATTTCTGAATCCGAACAAAGCAACTCGTCTTCTGTTGCATAGCGACCATCAACGGCAATAGCGCTTCGAGACAACAATGGAATTAGCTGTGGCAACTTGACCTCAAGGGCACAACGAACCTCTGCCACCGTAAGATTTTTAACAGACACTCGTAGCTCTTTCACGCCGGCTAACTCAGCAACGCCAGCAAAAAGTTTCACAGAAACTTCACCCCCGGCAGTTCCTGATTTCAGTTGGCTGTCGCTCTGAATCATATTTTCCCGAAGGCCTCGTTCTTGCATCACTTCGAATCAGACTCTCTTTATTAATCTTACGACAGGAGATGCCGACGGCACAAATTTAGACACTTCAGCCGAAAGCGCTCCAGAATGAATTGCTGGCTTTCGTTTTTCCCCGCATCGTCAAATCGACATTGCTCTCAACGATGTCCCTTAGGCCTTCCGCTACACCCATTCAATCCAAGTTGAACCATAGTGCATTTCTAATCCTTACGTATTCACCAACTTGCTCAGGACGGAAGAGTGGATTGCCGACTTCTCGCAGCTTGCTGCCGATACTTCTCATGAGTCTCAAGATTGAAATTCCCAAATTCACCCATTCCATCGGTGCCAGTATATCGTGCACCACAGCGATAACATGTCAGACAATCGGGGACAACGAAGAACAGAATCACATCGAGCAATGCTGTACTAAAGAGAATGCCAAACGTCCAAAACAAGTCTCGGTAGCCCCAAGCAACGCAGCTCGCGGCGAGCCCAACAATAACAATCGCAATGCCAAGTCGCTGTGGAAAGTTTTTTCTTACAAACAACTCCGTGCTAGGACAGACCAAACACCTAACAAGTCGCGGGTGAGCATTCTGTTCAGCAACCTGAATCGCCCCTTGGGGGATAGCAATACTCTGGCCACAGGCTGGACATGTAAGCGACGAGGCATCTTCAATAGACGCCTGATACATGCCCGTGTGACAGGCAGGACACGCACACACAATATTCATGCTGTACCCTCACTCCATATTTTCTGTTGAGCCGGCTGCGCAACAGGACTTTCAACCTTCACTGTCATCCCAAGAAGCTGAGCGGTCAATTCACCCAAAATGACCGCTAAGCATGCCACGTAAAGAATTCCTGTTGCACTTTGTGTATTTGGTATGTCCAAGGTCATACGACTCATAAGTAAAAGAATTGGAAGTCCAATAAGTCCCGCCAGCCAGCGAAGCCAGAACAACGCCACGCCTGTTGAATCAAGACCTCCATCAACGCCAGAGGTAGCTGCAGTCACCGCTCGGAAAATATTGGTGGTTACTGAATCACTACGGTCTTCGATAGCCCCAAACTGCCAGATGGTCATTACCACAACCAAAAACGACAAAAGCCCCCATACGAAAAGTGTCTGATCAATTGATCGACGGAGCACATCCACCTGCATACCAGGCGCATTCAGGTACCAGTGCCCGAGAAGCATCGCGTTGACTGTAAAGCCAATCAAACAGCCTGAAAGGATGCGCACGCCAACTTGGGCAACTGCTAATTCACCAGTAAGAGCCGTGGCAGCAGCACAGAGCGTCGCGGCCACACCACAGCAAATTAGACCTGGCCTGCTGCGATCTGCGTACCACAACACACTTCCGATCCACGAAACAATCGCTGCGGCGGCCAAAAGCCATGTATTTGCAAACAAACCAAGTGTTGATGACAGCAACGCAGCAAACGTCGTAAGACCGAGCAATATAAGCGCATTCACTCGAAAAAAACCACCTGAAACGAGCGTCGCTGGAGTTATGCACAACCCGAATGCGAGACCGAAACTAAAACGACAAAGGAAATCTACTAGCAGGGCCATATCTGTTGATTCACCGTATTACGAAAGTTGCTCGAGAAGAGCACCTCGTGGAGTCACCACGCAACGACAACGCATTACACATCAACCAGAGCACACTCAATTCTTCCCATTGATAAGCGACATAACTTCAGCTCGGCTGGAGACGTTGTCTCGAAAAATTCCTTTTATGGCTGAAGTCACACAAAGACTTCCGGGTTTTCGTACACCCCGAATTGTCATGCATGTGTGCGAAGCTTCTAGAACAACAGCAACTCCTTTCGCCCCAAGATCATGCTCTAACAAATCAGCAATTTGTTCAGTCATACGCTCTTGAACCTGCG
>JAUWWJ010000033.1 GCA_030616935.1 Planctomycetaceae bacterium | reverse complement strand
GTGAAGCCAGGATGTTTTGCGAGAAGCACAAGAGGGTCGCCGTGCCCGGGTACAACGAGTCGCGAAGTCAAATGTTTATTTTTCACTGAGTAAAACCAGACGAGAACGGACTGCTTTTGGCTAATCAAAAAAAACTTTTTGAACATTCAAAATAGCATAATTTAAGAACTTCTCAAGTGAATAAAGGGGTTTTAAAGACAGGACGTTAGCGATGGCCAAGCAGCCACGCTAAAAGCCCTTTTTGGACGTGCATTCGGTTTGCCGCCTGTGTGACCACAACACTTTGCTTTCCGTCAATCACCTCGTCGGTGACCTCTTCCCCTCGACGAGCTGGAAGACAGTGCATGAAGATGGCATTCGGGCAATGAGCCATTAGTTGGCTATTTATCTGGTACGGCTGGAAAGCGGTTTTCCTTGTTTCCCGTTCTTTTTCCTGTCCCATACTCGCCCACACGTCGGTATAGACAGCAACCGCGTCTTGAACTGCCGCAATTGGATCTTCGGTTTGTTCGATAGAAGCGTCGGGAGCCAACGATGCTACTCGTTTCTTGAAAGATTCGTCGAATTGGTACTGCCTGGGAGCAGCGAGAATAAAACGCATGCCAAGCAAGGCGCAGGCGATTGCAAGCGACCTCGCAACATTATTTCCATCACCTACAAAAGTGAATGTCAGTCCTTCCAGTCGACCAATATGCCTGCGGAGCGTGTAAAGATCTGCGAGTGCTTGGCACGGATGGCTGAAATCACTGAGGGCGTTGATAACAGGAACACTTGATGACGCGGCTAGTTGCTTAATCGTGGCGTGTGATTTCGAGCGGCATGCAATGCAATCGACATATTCACTGAGTACGCGACCGAAGTCATCAATACTTTCTCGAGAACTTGCAAACCCGGTGTCCTCTCCGAGGAAGAGCCCTGACCCTCCCAAATGTACCATCGCAGTCTGGAAACTGACGCGTGTACGCAGGCTTTGTTTTTCAAAAACGAGTGCAAGAACACGACCTGGGAAAAGTGCGTCACGAACACCTGCTGTGTATTTTGTTTCAAGATCTTGGGATATCGCAAAGACTCCCTCAATCTCTTGTGGAGTCAAATCTTCTACTACTAATAAATGACGCATTAAAATACCGTTGATTCTGGTTGGATACTGTACAGGTAAGTAGGCGGCTTGTTAGGAGTGCTGGGTGCTATTTAGTTTCTGCTCGTAACTTCAAGAATAGCTTCTGTAAGTTTTTGGCAGCCTTCTTCAACCTCAGCCGCGTTTACCGTCATCGCTGGAAGCAGCCGTATGACATTGCCTTGTGTGCAATTCACGAGAAGTTGCCGATCAAGGCATGCTTGCACGACCGCTGCACCATCAACGGAAAGCTCAATACCGATCATCATCCCTTGAATTCGAATCTCGCTGATAGAATCACATGTGCTTTTAAGTGTATTAAGTTGACTGCGGAAAAGTTCTGCAGCCTTAGCTACATTACCAAGCAGGTCTTGGCTTTCAATCATTTCTATTGCGGCGATACCAGCAACAGCAGCAATTGGATTGCCGCCAAAAGTCGCGGCATGCATTCCGGGTCGAAGATGTTTTGCCAATTCGGATGTCGTGAGCATAGCGCCACCAGCGATACCAGCACACAGACTTTTAGCCAGTGTCATGACATCAGGAATAACGTCTGTATGCTGATAGCCAAACCACTTGCCGGTTCGCCCACAGCCGGACTGAACTTCATCAAAGACAAGTAATAGGTCATTGTCATCTGCAAGCTTGCGAAGTCCCTTAAGGAATTCCTGAGATGCCGGAACAATACCGCCTTCCCCAAGAATGGGTTCAATGAGAATCCCACCGGTGTGCTCGTCAATTAAACGTGCAACAGCGTCAAGGTCTCCGTGAGGGGCAAATTGAAAACCTGCAACCATTGGCCCCAATCCTTCGTGGTATTTTGGCTGAGCCGTAGCAGAGACACTGCCCATTGTGCGGCCATGGAAACCACCTTGGAACGTAGTGATTTTGTAACGTTTCCCCTCAGACCTTAACCGGACAAGCTTTATCGCCGATTCATTTGCTTCAGTGCCTGAATTGCAGAAAAAGGCCTGCCCGCCAAATGAACGCTCAGAAAGAAGTTTCGCCCATGTTCCTTGAGGTTTCATGTACCAAGTGTTTGGAACATGGATAAGTTTTTCCACTTGTTTTTGGACGGCTAGCACGACAGGAGCTGGGCAATGGCCCAGTAAATTGCAGCCCCAGCCCGGGAATAAATCAAGATAACATTGTCCATCAGCATCCCAGACCCGCGAGCCTTCTCCGCGTTCGAGACATATATCGAATCGGCGGTAGTTAGGCACGACATACTGGCCAAACGTCTTTATGACTGTTTGTGTTTCGGGGCCAGGTTTGTGGGCATCTGTCGATTGCATTGCGTCGATTGTTGCCATGAAAATCTCTTGGGAGTTGAGGGATCAAATGAAGCGTCTATCCAGCTGGTAATACTTCCGGATGATGACGATTTGGGTCCGTAACCGAGTCAGCTACAAGCTCGGTACCGACCCCAATAGTTGTATAAATTTCGAGTAGGAGCGAGTGGCGAAGACGACCGTCAATAATGTGGATTTTTTTGACACCCTGATCGAGAGTGCTGAGACAGCCCTCAATCTTTGGAATCATTCCTCCAGCAATTGTGCCAGTACGAATAAGTTCTCGGGCCTTGGAGGCTGTTAAGGAATGAATAAGACTTTCGGGAGATTCCATGTCTTTAAGAACTCCAGGAATATCACTAAGAATGACAAGTTTTTCCGCATGAACAGCAGCGGCTACCGCTGTGGCGGCGGTGTCAGCATTGATATTGAGTTTTTCACCATCATCGCCCATGGCCATCGAAGGAATGACGGGAACTTGTCCCGCATATGAAAGATTGTCGATCGTAAGCCGATCCACTTCAGTTACTTCACCAACTCGACCAAGGTCTACGGGTTTACCTTTGTCGTCATGAAGCGTGAGACGTTTACCAAACAAAACATTCGTGGAAAGAAAATTGAGTGACATTGCACGGCCACCAAACTCCTCAATATTTCTAACTAATTCATGATTGAGCTCAGTTGCCAGAACTTTTTCCACAATTTCGAGTGTTGCAGCATCGGTATATCGTCTGCCTTGTACGAATTTGGGGGAGATGCCGGCGGCATCCATCGCCCGAGATATTGCTTTGCCACCACCATGTACGACTATGACCCGCATGCCCAATGTGGTCATGAAAACAATATCAAGCAGCAAATGTCTCAGGGCATCAGGATGCTCCAGAATGCTGCCACCTAGTTTTATGACGGTGGTTGTATCACGAAATTTGCGTATCCAACCAAGCGCTTCTATTAGCGTGTCAGCCTTTTCGATGGCTTGTTTGTGAGTCAGGCTAATAAACGGATCGGCCAAGGCTGTGCTCCTCTACCGACAATGTCGGCCTCATCGAAACGTGATATTCTAGCCTTTGAAAGCTGGTACAGAAAGGCAGGCCGACGAGTACGAAGCTTTTTTTATGCAAAAACTGGTAATTTATTGGCTTTTTGAGGTGTCTTTCTCGTCTTTTGATCCGTTGCTCTGTGCCTCAGGATCAAGGGTAATAGATGCCGAATTGATGCAGTACCGTAATCCGGTAGGAGGGGGACCATCATTGAAAACGTGACCAAGGTGAGCTCCACATCGACGGCAGGTTACTTCAGTACGTATGCCAAACCCTGGGATAGCAGCAAGTGAACGGTCTACATGTTCCGCAATAACGTTTCCTTTGGCGTTCTCTTTTTTTGCATCAATTGGTGCGTAAAAACTTGGCCAGCCACATCCACTTTCAAATTTCTCACCGGAGCGAAACAAGGGTTCGCCACAGCAAATACAGCGATACGTGCCTGGCGTTTTTGTGTTCCAGTATTTCCCAGAAAACGCGCGTTCAGTTCCCTTCCTACGGGCAATTTCAAATTGTTCTGCTGTCAGTCGTTTTCTCCACTCTACATTTGTTTTAGGAATCTCGGAGTCAGGTATGCGTCCCGTAACCGCCGGATTCTTGTTCGAATTGTGTTCCATACGGTCTTCTCGGTTCTGATTGTTTTGCTCTGCAACCGTGAGGCTGCCACAGTTTAATAGTAGGAGTATGACTACAGATCGTACCAAGATACCTGTGAATAAACGTCGTGACTCTGGATCAATGGTGATTGGAAATCTCATTGATAATGCTCCTTCTTGGCCCACTAAAGACGTCGCCATGATTACGAGGTAAAGCACCAGTCTCTACGAAAAGGCCATTTACTGACGAAAAATCTAGCACTAGCTTTTTTGTGATTTTTTTGGTTCATACTCATGGTCTCGTTTGCGAATGATCTCAGCAGAAATAATTTTATCTTGAGTCGGACGAGCTTGCGGCCCTTCGGTGCGTGTGATTTTTGGAAGAACGTCAAAGCCTTCAATCACACGGCCAAAAACTGTGTGCCGCCCATCAAGGTGTTCAGTTGGTCGGAACGTGAGGAAGAACTGCGAGCCGCCCGTGTCTTTTCCAGCATGTGCCATCGATAGGCTTCCCAAGAAATGTTTACGCGCATTTGGAAGTTCACATTCGCAATCGATTGTGTACCCAGGGCCACTTGTTCCCGTGCCAGTTGGGTCGCCTCCCTGTGCCATAAACTGAGGGATAACACGATGGAACGGTGTGCTATCGTAAAAGTTGCTTTCAACAAGACTAATGAAATTCGCAACGGTATTTGGTGCTTGGTTTTCAAAAAGTTCAACAATGATTGTGCCTTTTGTGGTTTCGATTTTTACTCGTGGTAGGTCATCGGCTTTCTCTTCTGTTGCTCGGACAGCCATTTCGGCATCAACTTTTGGACGTTCGTGCTCAATTGCTTTTTGGAGTGAGTCAATTTTATCCGCACTCATGCCGGCATCTTTGGCAGCCTTCAGGAATTTTTCTGCCAAGTCAAGTTCTGAAGTGATCATTGCTGCAGTTGCACCAGTCAGAAGTATTTCTTCATTTGCTTTGCCTGCATCGTCGAGTGTTTTTACGAGCGTCAGTGTCTTTTTTGGGTCGTCTGCTTGCATTGCAGACTGAAGCACATCTCTTACAACGGCACACGCCTCGGCATTTTCCGGGTTTGCAAGAACAGCTGCTGAAGCGCTTTGTTCGAGTGCAAGAGCCGCCTCGCGTGCCTTGTCTCGGGTGGCGTTAAATTTATTTTCTATTGAAGTTTTGTCTGCGTTAGGCTGCTGGTATTCAGCCTGCAGTGAGGTCAGTTCTCCAACAAGTTTTTTGAGGTCTTCTTGGGCTTGACTAAAATCAGAGTCGGTTTGTGCGGGGGAGAGGCTTGTTTCCTCTTTTTTAGTTTGGGCAGGAGGCTCTGCGGTGACTTGAGGCAGGTTGAATGCCAGCGACGAATAAAGAACTCCCGCTATCAGCAATGGTAAGTGGAAACGTTTCTGCACGGTTTTTCTCCTTCGTGTCATCGCGATAGTCTTATATCGAACTTTTGAGTCAGTGACATAGGTGACTCAGGGCCTTTTCGTCTACGATACCATGTCATGACACATTGGATTGGTATGGAAATTCTGTGATTTTTGTAGCCGAACTTTTGGAAATATATGTATGACGCCTAAAACAAAGCTCACGCAACAGAAATCGGGTGAATTTCGTATGAAGAATAGTCGCGGTAAGAATCAGGTAAAAGCGGAGGCTGCGAGTCCTCCCCGGATTATAGGAGGCGATCTGAAGGGGCGTCGGTTGGCGTTTTGGCCAGGAGGGCCAACAAGGCCAATGAAAGACCGCGTCCGGGAGATGACGTTCGACTTGTTGGGCACTGCTGTTCGTGGTGCAACAGTAGTCGATCTCTTTGCGGGTACCGGAGCTCTTGGTTTTGAAGCATTGAGTCGTGGAGCGCGGCGAGCAATCTTTGCTGAACGGCATTTTCCAACAGCAGATTGTCTGCGCCGTAGTAGTCAAGAACTTGGTCTTGTTGATCGTGTGGATGTAATACCGGGAGATGTCTTGCTATGGTCTCGAAGGATGCCGCCGTTATCGACCGAAAGCCCTTGGGTAATTTTTGTGTCACCACCGTGGAAGTTTTTTCATACACGATTGGCTGAAATAAATTCATTACTCCAAGCTCTTGCTGCAATTGCTCCTGGGAAGAGTCGTCTGGTTGTTGAATCAGATGATCAATTGGCGGTAGAAAGTCTGCCAGTTCGATTTGGATTTCATGAAACAGAAGAATCTTGGGATACGCGGGCTGTGTCACCAGCTACTCTTCATCAGAAGCGTTTATGAGAATGGAAGCCAATCTCAGTCCATGTTTCAGGGGTTGGCGTTCCTGAGGAGGTAATAGGTGATCAATGAGGCCAGCTTTTTTTGACCAAATTTGCATTCAGAGAACAGAAGCGAATAAAAACGTGATATTCTTAAAGAGCAGGTAATCGAAGATTCCCTGCGGTCAAAATGATCCACCAATAGTTCTCATCACACCATACGTCCCCAAGGGTAAGGTTCAGATGCCATCCAGCTTTTCAGACATTCTGCTCTCGAAGGGAATCATCAGTGAGGACCAGTTGAATGAGGCAAATCGTATTGCCGGTGAGTCAGGCAAACTGCTTCATGAAGAGTTGTTGCGCCTCGGTTATGCGCCCCCGAATAAGATAATGAAGGCGTTAGCGAAGGCGAATGGAATGCCTTTCGTAGATCTCGACAGCACTGAAGTTGCGGAAACAGTTATTGATCTCGTTCCAGAAAGTGTCGCTCGGGAAAATGCAGTCATGCCGTACCAGGAAGATGGCGCGCGGCTGCGGGTCGCGACGAGTGACCCTTCGGATATTGATACGCAGGAAAAGCTTCGTTTTATCCTCAATCGTGAAGTCGAGATGGCAATAGCGATGCGAGATCAGATTGTTGAAAGCATTAATAAGTATTACGGCGCCGGGGATGGGGAAAGTGCCGACTCCATGTTGACGCAGGAATTTACTGACACCGAAATTGACTTCACTGAAACGACTGTCGAGCAAGAGGCTGCCCTTCAAGAAGATGAGGACGAGTCGTCAGCACCGGTTGTTAAGCTCGTTAATCTCATTATTACAGAAGCCGTGAAACTTGGGGCGAGTGATATTCACATTGAGCCGT
Source organism: Planctomycetaceae bacterium (assembly GCA_030616935.1). Next base: position 2,536 of record JAUWWJ010000033.1, on the reverse strand, counting down.
TTGAGGATGAAATTCGTGTCCGGTACAGAATTGATGGGCGGTTGGTTGTCCGGGATAGTGCCCCCCGACGTCTGTTGGGAGCAATACTATCCAGGATTAAAATCCTCTCTCGTCTTGATATAGCGGAGCGGCGACGACCACAAGATGGACGAATCAAAATTACATCAAATGATGGCAAAGACTATGACTTGCGAGTCAGTGTATTACCAACTAACCATGGGCAGTCGGTGGTGATGCGACTGCTCGACAAGGACAATATCAAAGTTGGTATCCGCCAATTGGGTTTGTCTGAGTCTGACTTCAGGATCTTCAAGAACCTTATTAGGCGACCCAATGGCATCATTCTCGTGACAGGGCCAACTGGTTCCGGGAAAACAACAACGCTCTATGCGTCGCTGAATGAACTCAATCGGCCAGATACAAAAATCATTACTGCCGAAGACCCTGTTGAATACTATCTGAGTGGAATTAATCAGGTTGAGGTTAAGCATAAGATAGGTCTCGATTTTGCTCGTGTGATTCGAGCAATGTTGCGACAAGCCCCCAACGTTATTCTGGTTGGAGAGATGCGTGATACTGAGACAGCGCAAATGGGTATCCAGGCTTCGCTTACGGGGCACTTAGTGTTTAGCACGTTGCATACAAATGACGCGCCGAGTGCCGTCACACGTATGATTGATATGGGTGTCCCCGCCTATCTCGTTGCTTCAAGTGTCGTCGCTGTTTTAGCACAGCGGTTGGTGCGTCTTAATTGCAAAAATTGTAAGCAGCCGCATGAACCACTCGAGAGTGAAATACAGGCCGCTGGTTTTACAGAGGAGCAGTTGGCAACTGCTACTTTTATGAAAGGCCGTGGTTGTGCTAAATGTCAAAAGCGCGGTTACAAGGGACGGATGGGTATCTTTGAGTTGATGGTTCTCAATAACAAAATCCGTGAACTGGCATTCCAGGGTGCTGCGACACAAGACATTCGTCGAGCGGCAGTAGCAGGGGGAATGCGAATCATGTTCGATGATGGTCTTGATAAAGTCTTGAGTGGTCAAACAACACTCGATGAAGTCTTTCGGGTTGCTAAACAGGGCGAATAGCTTCGCGTTAATTGATAATGTCAATTTTCAGGGACCAAAACTGACGTCGACGCATAGCTCTGTTTCAGTCTATTTTCCTATTCATGAACCGAACGTTTTGAAAAGGACTGAATCAATGAATATTAGCGTTCTTCACGGCCCACTTTTAAAAATAAAAGCATGTTGTGCTTTAGCTGCAGTCGTAGCTGTACTGAGTAATGAGACTCTTCTCTATGCACAAGCACCAGTAGTTGCCGGGCCTGAAGTGCAGACAGTCGTAGCGGCACGGCAAACGCTCGACCAGTTCTTTAATCTTCAAATTGAAGCGATTCCACCGAGTATGCTGCAGTCGGCTTCAGGCGTCGCCATATTTCCAAATATGGTCAAAGGAGGTTTCATTTTAGGTGTCAATTACGGAAAAGGCGTTTTGCATGTTCGGAACCCGGATCAGTCATGGAGCCCTCCTGTAATGGTAACTATGGGTGGTGGGAGTATTGGTTTTCAGGCAGGTGTGCAGGCCGCTGATATTGTGCTGGTCTTTAAAACGCCACAAAGTCTGACGAATATTCTTGGGGGCCAGAAGGTTACGTTGGGGGCAGACGCGTCGGTTGCTGTGGGGCCCGTTGGTCGTCAAGCAAATGCTGCAACTGATGCTCGTTTAGGTGCCGAAATTTATTCATACGCCAGGAGCCGAGGTCTTTTTCTCGGAGTTTCTCTTGGAGGAGCTGACTTGTCCATTGATCACAATGCGGATGGTGCCCTCTACGGACGATACGGAGTGAGTCCTGCCGATGTATTTAATAGTAATGGAATTACAATCCGTCCTGAGGTGCAGCAACTTGTTACTGATCTCAATGCAAAGTCGGGTGCTCAGCCATCTACTCAACCAAGTGTTCTGCCTGTTGGCTCTCCCGGTGTGGTTCCTCCTTCGCCAAATCCAGTTCAGCCACCTTCCTTTCAGGCACCACCATCAATAGTACCAATACAGCCGCCCTCCTGAGTCAGTCGGTAGAAACAAGAAGAATTCACTTTACGTGGATTTCTGTCCAACAATCCCAAGCCGGGACAGTTGTGGCAGACTCGTTTTGATGAATTTGGCACAAGCCTGTTCAACCATTTCCTGACGAGTTGCTTTGTCTGTAACAGGCTTGCCATCTTTTTGAAGAGACCGTTTGGAGTCAGCTAGTCGTGTAATGACTCGGTCCGCTAAGCCTGCTTCACCTGCTTCGTTAAGTTCGTGCAGGATAGCCGCATCAAAGTCACCTAGTGAGTGCCCGGTTCCCGTCGCCACGCTAGCTAGTGATACTGGTCGTCCGCTAAGCAGATCGTTTTTCAAGACAGACTGATTGAAAGGTAAGGGAACAAAGGGTGGAGATTGAACGGTGCCCTTTGTGCTCGGGACGGGGTTGGCAGAGACCTCGAAAAGTCCCATAGCTACGCCAGCATCGATAGCACGAATGACGTCCGCT
>JAUWWJ010000423.1 GCA_030616935.1 Planctomycetaceae bacterium | reverse complement strand
GTTTTCGTGCTCAGCAGGTAGCCCCTGGTAGCACGCCAAAGGCTCCTACGAAGCAACCTGAGGACGAAACGAAGACGGGTTGATCCGAGTAAGGGGTCGTTTTGGCCTTTTACCAGGGGGACCAATTGCCGAGTGCCATCAACAGCGTTATTATCTTAAGTTGAGCACGTACGTGAAATCAGTGATCAGTACATGCCTCGACGCGCACAATAAATCGAAAGAATGAACACGATGAAAGAAGCCATTCACCCACAGTATCAGGAATCTGTAGTGAAGTGTGGTTGTGGCAATACCTTCACAACGCGAAGTACTGTACCTGAGATAAAAATTGATATCTGCAATGTGTGTCATCCGTTCTTCACAGGAAAGTTGAAATTCGTCGACACGGCGGGCAGGATTGAAAAGTTTAAGACGAAGTTTGGGACGAGTGGGTATGCGAGTCTGAAGAAGAAAAAAGCTGCTAAGGCATCAGAAGAGTCTTGAGTAGTCACTTTGGTGTGTAGGTATATTTGGCTCTCGCTCCCAAGAGAGGCTTATCAAAAACAGATTTTTCATCGAGTGTGGCAAGGATGCTAGCCGACGTCATATCTATCGGCAGTTGGAGATGTGATGAGGGAAGAACTCGATGCCAAATTAGCACGGTTTGAGGAACTGGAAAGGCTGTTAGCTGATCCGGAAGTACTTGCCGATTCGCATCAGATGTCAGCTGTTGCCCGGGAACACGGGGGGCTTGCTCGCATCGTTCGACGTTATAAGGCGTTTCTTGCGTTGGGTCGGGAGGTGGAGGAATATACAGAGATGCTCTCTGGTGACGATGCCGAATTTCGAGAACTTGCGGAAGCTGAACTGCCTAATCTTCAGAAACGCAGGGACGAAGAATGGGATGCCATTCTGGATGTCTGTCTTGACGATCCAGACGCTGATCGCGCCCGTTGCATTGTTGAGTTACGAGCAGGTACGGGTGGAGATGAGGCCGCCTTGTTTGTTCGAGACCTCTTTGAAATGTATCGACGATATGCGACTGAGATAGGATGGAATGTCGAGGTCATGGATGCCAGCCCGACTGAACTTGGCGGGTTTAAGGAACTTGTGATAGGTGTGTCTGGGGGTGAAGTATTTCGGCACCTTCAGTACGAAAGTGGTGGTCATCGAGTGCAACGTGTTCCGGATACTGAAACCAAGGGGCGGGTCCATACATCAGCGGCGACAGTGGCAGTTCTGCCTGAACCTGAAGATGTTGAGGTAACCATTAGCCCCGACGAGTATCGCAAAGATCTTTTCTGTGCCAGCGGGCCGGGTGGCCAGCATGTGAATAAAACAACATCTGCGGTGCGGCTCACACATTTGGAGACGGGCATCGTAGTGCAGTGCCAGGATGAAAAGAGCCAGCATAAAAACTTTGCGAAAGCTCTACGGGTTCTGAAGACACGAATCTATGAGCGGCAGCGACAAATTGAGCATGATAAACGTGCGAGTGAGCGTAAGGGTCTGGTTGGTTCAGGTGACCGCAGTCAACGGATACGAACCTACAATTTCCCCCAAAATCGGGTGACTGATCACAGATTGAATCAGAATTTCAACCTTGATCAGATCCTTGCTGGACGGTTAAATCTTTTGCTGGATGCAATGGCAGAGCGAGTCCATCAGGAACGGCGGAGTGGTGCGGTGGCTCGCTAACAGGAAAAGTCTTTTTGAGCCGGTTCCCTTTTTCGATAAGACGTGATGAACGAATGGCAGAAAATTCACCGAGTAACAGTGGGGACGAAGGAAATGTCTGGACTGTTGGCCGACTGTTGACTTGGACGACCGAGTGGCTTGGAACCCGCGGCAGTGATTCACCGCGACTTGATGCTGAAGTGCTGCTTGCCTTTGTACGGAACTGTCAGCGAATTCTCCTCTATACAGCGTTTGATGAAGTTGTTGATGCAGAACAACGACAAAAATTCAGAGAGCTTGTGCGTCGCCGTGGCCAGGGTGAGCCTGTTGCCTATCTTGTTGGAATAAAGGAATTTTTCTCAATGTCACTGAAGGTGACACCAGCGACATTAATCCCGAGGCCGGAAACAGAAGGGCTCGTGGTTCGAGCTCTTGATGTTTGGAGACAGGAGTTTTCCAGCAAAGCTGGCATGCGTGTGCTTGATGTTGGCACGGGCTCGGGTGCACTTGCGATCGCACTTGCCACTCACATGAAGGATGCAAGCATTACAGCGACAGATGTCTCACAAGCGGCTCTCGATATCGCATCTGCTAATGTGAGCAAGCATGCTCTCGATAGACGAATAAGGCTTTTCCAGTCGAATGTGCTCGACCATCCAGATCTGGCCGGGTCCTGGGATATGATTGTGAGTAATCCACCATATATTCGTGAAGATGAGTTTGATGGCCTGCCTGACGACGTTCGGCTATACGAACCTCGAGAGGCTCTGGTTGGGGGCGTGACGGGATGTGAAATAGTACAACGACTTGTGCAGCAGGCATCAGCTAGCCTGGCGTCCGGTGGATGGTTATTTATTGAAATAGGC
>JAUWWJ010000397.1 GCA_030616935.1 Planctomycetaceae bacterium | reverse complement strand
GCTGTTGGGCCACCAATGTCAGAAACCGTGCCCTTGAAATCGGGTTGGTTTGTGAGTTGTTTCACCTCAGTAAGAATTGACTGCTTTGAACGGCTCTGGATAATGCGACCTTCGTGGGCTGTTATGGAACAAAATGTACAGCCCCCAAAGCAACCTCGCATGATTTGCACACTGTTTTCGACCACTTCAAATGCTGGAATTCGTTGTGAGCCATATCGTGGATGAGGGCGACGGGTGAATGGTAGCGCGTAGATACGATCCATTTCATGTTCTTCAAGCGGTAAGGCTGGAGGGTTAATGACAACTGCTTCTCGCCCATGTCGCTGCACAAGTCCTTTGGCATTGTGAGGATTTGTCTCGAGGTGACTGATTCGAGTCATTTCACAAAATGCGTCATGATCAACTTTTGTTACTTCATACGCTGGAAGTTCGCGAGTGCTATCATCGATAGAAAATGACTCACTTGCTCCGAGACGATAACCAACTCCTCGGAGTGCCCTCATTTCTTTCACTGTTTTTCCAGCAGCAAAACCCTTTGCGATATCGAGGATTGTTCGTTCACCCATGCCAAAGGCAAGTAGGTCGGCTTTTGAATCAAGGAGAATTGAGCGGCGCACTTTGTCGCTCCAGTAGTCGTAATGAGCGATGCGTCTTAAGCTTGCTTCTACTCCACCGGCAACAATTGGAACACCGGGGAAGGCCTCTCGTGAACGTTGACAATACGCTAAGGTTGCCCTGTCTGGGCGAAGTCCAATTTCACCATCTGGTGAATAGGCGTCGTCATTACGGACCTTACGGTTTGCCGTGTAATGATTAATCATGGAGTCCATGTTGCCGGCAGAGATGGCAAAGAATAGATTCGGTCGACCGAACTTTCTCCAATCGTGGCAATTTTGCCAGTTTGGCTGAGCGAGTACGGCAATACGAAACCCCTCTGATTCCAAGAGCCTGGCAAGGAGACCATTGGCAAAGCTAGGGTGGTCCACATAGGCGTCCCCAGTAACAAAAACGATGTCTACGCTATCCCACCCCCTGGCAATGACCTCTTTTGGGTGCATTGGCAGGGGCGGAGCTGCTGGCATATTTGGTTGAATAATTGGTAAATTCATTGATGCAGGTAGCCTTGCTGGCGTCAATTGGCTGTACTGAAGTGTACCCTGCCAGAATGGTGCAAGATTTTGCTGCATTTAGAGTGATATAGTTGCGGAGACTCCGGACAAGCGTTTTTGTCTCATAGGTGTTTTTTGACGGGTGGAACGATTGCATGTACCGATTAACTCCCCAAGTCGTACTTGTTTTATTGACAGTACTGGTTCTGCAGGCCGTTGACGGTGCTGAAAAAGATGAACGTGTATCTCGAGCAATCGATCAACTTGGTGCAGATCAATATGCTGATAGAGAATCTGCTTCGAGTCAGCTCGCTACAATGGGTATAATCGCTATCGAACAGTTGGTTCAAGCTGCTCGAGGAAACGACTCTGAGGTTGCTGCGCGAGCAGTCGATGCTCTTCGAGCAATGCTTCGACAGGATGATTCTCAGTTATCAAACAAAGCTGAAGCCGCTCTTGAATCAATCGCAGAGCAAGGGAACCTGGCGGTGGCCCAGCAGGCAGAAGTGGCTCTTGATTTTTTTGATGCTGCTCAAGCTGTTTCGGCCCGAAAAAAACTTGAGGAACTGGGAGCACTATTTAGCGATACAGGTCTTTCTGGATTGCGATTAGAAATTGCCGAAGATTGGAAGGGCGACAGTCGCTCATTGAAATTGGTGACACGGCTACAAAAAGTTGTTCACCTCAGTTTGTTTGGCCTTCAACTTACGGAGAAAGATGCTGTAACGCTTGGGAGGCTACGAGGTATCGAGCGTCTGGATTTGTATGGTGTTGGTCTTTCAGACGCTGCGATTCAGCAACTGAAGCAGCGGCTCAAAGAGACCGAAATCGATATCCGAAAAGGTGGTAAGTTAGGTATTGCCGGTATGCCTTTACAGGGACAGTGCGTCATTGCGGGCATTCAGCCAGGTTCTTCGGCAGAGAAGGCAGGATTGTTGCCGCAAGATGTAATTACAGAAATTAATGGAACGGTAATCAGTGATTTTGGAGCCTGTACACGCATTATTGGTGAACATAGACCAGGTGAAGAAATATCTATGGTTATCGAACGGATTAAACCGGATGGATCAGCAGGTCAATTTCGGAAGGTTGTCGTGCTGGGAGGATGGTAGGCAACGGATTTTACTAGATGTATGGGATAGCAGGTGAGGACATAGATTGAGTAAACCAGCAGAAGGCCCTAGCGGCAGACAGGATCACGGTACTGAAGAGGTTGATGTTCGATGGCATTCAGCCACAATCAGTCGGCATCAACGTGAAAGTAGTGCAGGCCACCGGGGCTGTGTTATTTGGTTTACTGGCTTATCGGGCTCTGGGAAAAGCACTCTTGCTAACGAAGTTGACAAGCAGTTACATGCTCGTGGACATCGTAGTTTTATCCTTGACGGAGACAATGTCCGTCACGGTCTGAATGCATCTCCCAGTCTGCTTGAAACAATTCATGGCCAGCCTTTCGCGAAGCGATTTGGCCTTGGCTTTGGGTCAGAAGACCGCAGGGAAAATATTCGTCGGGTCGGAGCAGTTGCGGAACTCTTTACTCAGGCTGGAATCATTACGCTCACGGCATTCATTAGCCCCTATCGTAGTGATCGTGAAGCCGTACGTAAAATGTTGCCAGAGGCGGACTTTGTTGAGGTATACGTCAAAG
>JAUWWJ010000374.1 GCA_030616935.1 Planctomycetaceae bacterium | reverse complement strand
TGTGATTCTTACAGATGATCAGGGGTGGGGAGACCTCAGCCTTAACGGAAACGTGTCCATTGTGACACCACATATCGATCAATTAGCAGGTGATGGGGCGAGGTTTCAGCATTTTTACGTCAGTCCAGTCTGCTCTCCAACGCGTGCAGAGTTTTTAACGGGGAGGCATCACGTTCGCTGTGGCGTGTATTCCACTTCTGAGGGTGGTGAACGCGTGAATGCCGATGAGATAATGATCGGCGAGGTTTTCAGAAACGCAGGATACCGAACTGGGGCGTTTGGCAAGTGGCATAGCGGAATGCAGCATCCGTATCATCCCAATGCACGAGGTTTTGACGAGTTCTACGGTTTCTGTTCGGGCCACTGGGGAAACTACTTCAGTCCGATGCTCGAGCACAATGGGCAGCTTGTCCAAGGAGACGGATACCTAGCGGATAACCTCACGAATCGTGCTATCAGATTTATCGAAGGTGAGCACAAAAGCCCATTTTTTGTTTATCTGCCATACAACACGCCGCATTCACCCATGCAGGTGCCGGATAGATGGTGGAATAAGTTTAAAAACAAAGAGCTCACTCAAGAACACTCGAAAAAGAAAAATGAAAAAATTGACCACACGCGAGCAGCACTCGCAATGTGTGAGAACATCGATTGGAACGTAGGCCGACTTCTCTCCAAGCTCAGAGAGCTGAATCTGGAAAAGGATACAATCGTCGTGTATTTCAGTGACAACGGCCCAAATGGTTCACGGTGGAATGATGGCTTGCGTGGGCGCAAGGGGTCCACCGACGAAGGGGGCGTCAGGTCTCCCCTGATTATTTGTTGGCCGGGGGTGATCGCAGCGGGCACTGTTGTGACCCAGATATGCTCAGCGATGGATCTGCTGCCAACTCTTGCAGAGTTGGCAGGTGTTGAGGTTGTCGGTACGAAGCCGATCGATGGCTTAAGTATTGCGCCACTTTTACTTAACACCAAGACTGCCTGGCCGGAGAGGACGCTCGTTCATCATTGGAAAGATAAGGTGTCTGTCAGGACGCAAGGCTTTCGCCTTGACTACGAGGGGCAGCTCTATGACATGGATAAGGACCCAGGGCAGCAGGTTGGGCTCAATGACTCACAGCCAGAGCTGGCAGCGGCTCTTCAAGACAAAGCGGACGGCTTTCGCCAGCAAATGCTTTCAGAGTATGGCAAGCCATTCGACAGGCGGCCGTTTGTCGTTGGGTATGAGGGCGCGCGTTTAACACAGGTTCCGGCTCGTGATGGCGTTGGGCATGGCAATATCGAGAGGTCGAACCGATTTCCAAATGATTCTTTTTTCGAAAATTGGACAACGGTAGATGACTTTATTTCATGGGAATGCGAGGTTGGTGCTGCCGGAATCTACCGTGCTGAAATTTTTTACACCTGTCCCAAAGAGGATGTCGGGTCCATCGTTGAGCTGGTCTTTGGAGACAGTTCGCTCACCGGAGAAATTACGGTTCCTCATGATCCGCCGCTGACTGGAATGGAAAATGACCGATTCAAGCGAACAGAGTCGTACGTCAAAGATTTTAAAAGAATGACTCTTGGTGAAATACAGCTTGAGGAAGGTGAAGGCACCTTGACGCTTCGAGCGAAGAAGATTCCTGGTGACACGGTTATGGATTTTCGCCTGTTGTTACTGACTCGTGTGGATTGAATGCAATCAAGGATCGGGTGAGTGTGTTTCAATGCAACAGGCTCGAGCCGAAAGGTCATTGTTTAAAATGCGACTGTTTTTTCGTTTTCAGTTGACCCTTTGTTCCTTTTTTTTGTCGTTGTTGATTCTTTCACGGGCGGACGCAGTAGAACGTCCAAATGTGGTCTGGATTGTGGTCGATGACATGTCCCCGAATTTCTCGTGTTATGGCGAGACGGCCATTCAGACACCACATGTGGATCGCTTGGCAGCAGAGGGCGTGCGCTTCACGCGTGCGTATGCCACGTCACCCGTATGTTCAACCTTTCGGTCTGCTCTGATCACCGGGATGTATCAAACAGCAACAGGGACACACCATCATCGAAGTGGCCGAGGATCGCATCGTATTTCTTTGCCTGCCGGTGTGAAGCCAGTGCCGCAACTTTTCCAAGAGGCTGGGTATTACACATGTATCGGGAGTGGTTTGCTTGACCTTGACTACCGAAGTCAGCCGTTCACAGATCGTTCTCGCGGAAGAATGGGCAAGACGGACTACAATTTTGATTGGAAGCGTTCAATTTACGATGACAATGATTGGTCTGGACGTCGCGCAGGACAGCCTTTTTTCATGCAGGTGCAGTTGCATGGAGGGAAGCTTAGAGGGGCCTCAGCCGAAGCGTATGCCGCTTTTGAACAGCAGGTAAACAGCATAGTAGGAGAGGCTACAGATTTTGGCGATGTTCTGTTGCCGCCGTATTACCCTGCCGATCGTATTCTCTTGCAAGATTGGTCGTTGTATCTTGATTCAGTCCGCGTGACGGACTATCACATCGGGCGTGTGCTGCAGCGGCTTGAACAAGAGAGGTTGCTCGAGAATACGCTAATTGTTTTCTTCACTGATCATGGGGTGAGTCATGCCCGTGGCAAGCAGTTTTTATACGACGAAGGAACGCACGTACCTCTTGTGATTCGAGGCCCGAACATTCAGGCGGGGCGTGTTCGAACGGACCTGGTCGAGCATATCGATGTTGCGGCGTTGTCTCTTGCAGCGGCTGGCATCAGCGTCCCGGATTGGATGCAGGGCCAAAATATTCTTGCACAAGATTTTCAGCCCAAACATGCAGTTTTTGCCGCTCGAGATAGGTGTGGAGAGGCCGTTGATCGAATTCGATCGGTGCGCAGTGAAGACTTTCTCTACATCAGAAATTTTTTTCCAAATCGTCCGCACCTGATGCCAAGTAACT
>JAUWWJ010000132.1 GCA_030616935.1 Planctomycetaceae bacterium | reverse complement strand
TTAGGTTTTCTTGGCGGTTTGGGAGCCGAATGGAGCTGCCCTCCGTTTGAGCTAACAAACGGAGGGCATTTCCCGCCTCAAGTGTTCGTTGGGTTTTTGACGGTGCATTTTCAACAAGAGTTGCGAGTCCTTCTACAAATTGTTGAGCAAGAGCAGCATCATCAACAATGGGATATTTTGTTTCGCCACGCGACACCCTCTGCATCGATGGAAAGAAAAGACAAGTAAGCAGAACGAGCAGTGCTTTGTGTGATGTGTTCATACCCAAAGAATACGCCTTAGAAATGGAAGCGGGTCGAATTGTTTTCAAAGAATTTGGGTGTCGTTCAATCGATCGCCGGATGCAATCTTTATAACCGGCTGCCTTCGCTTACCCTGCAAGGTTGCTCCGCCGGATTAAATTAACATGGTTTCTAATGGACTGCGAAGTCTTGAAGAGCTGGATTATATTTAAACGTAGTGAAAACATTCGATTTTTCGGAGTTCGTTGCATTTTCCGCTGCTTGTGTTCTCGGCATGAACAGCAAAGTTTTACTCACCTGTCGAATAGGGATAGCTGGTTTGCTGGACATGACTGTGATGTCTTCGCTGGGTCGATTTGCTCCTGGCACCTGCTGTCCTCATGGTGGACATTGTTCACGTAGTCCGATACGGGGTAGATCGCGGTTCTTTCTTCTGGGAACGGATGTAAATCCTGAAATACTGCAGCCGCATCGGTCTGAGATGGATCAAGCCATGCGTCATACCGCTCAGGTTGAATGACAACTGGCATGCGTGGGTGGAGATGCTGCATGGCTTGATTGGCATCACAAGTAAGGATGGTACAGGTTTCTATTCTGTCCCCGTTTTGCTCCCATACGTCCCAAAGTCCACCGATACCAAACGGTTCATTTGTTGTCAGTCGGACATAGTACGGCTGTTTTCTTCTTCCCGATGTCTTCCATTCATAGAATCCAGTAGCAGGTATCAGACACCTGCGTCGGCGGAAGCTGTCACGAAAAGATGGTTTCGTAAAAGCAGTCTCTGAGCGAGCATTCGTTAATCGTGCACCAATCGATTGATCTTTCGCCCATGATGGAATGAGCCCCCACTTGAGCAAGACGGGTTCACGTCTTTGGTGATGGTTTTTTGTGCGAAGCACAAGTATTTTTTGAGATGGTGCAATATTGAAGCGTGGCATCAACGTGTCAAAGACATTGTCATTAAATTGCGTGTTGAGATTTGACGCGTTTGATGTGAGAGCGAATCTGCCGCACATAGAACTGAAGTTTCCTGGCAGAATTTACGAAATGGAATAAGTGATGCCGAGCCAGTTCCGTGGTAGATAGTAAGACCAAGTTACGAAAAAATATCTCTACGATAGCTTGATAATAATGTAACAGGACGCAGATTTGAAATCCCTTGCACATGGAGGAACAAAAGTTCTATGCGAATCAATCTTGCGGATGAATCGTGTCATGAAACCTTTAACAAGCCAGAAATGTCACTTAGCAAGTTGTCCAAGGCATTGATAAAAGTGGGGGGGGTGAAACGACCTACAGAGGATTCTTATACAGGCATGTAGCCCGCTAATTGGAGATGTTTTTTCTTTGCAACTACTCGCGGAATTCGTTAAAAACTATGAATCTCCGGGGATTAGAAGCTGCCGGGATTAGTGTTAAAAATTCAGATACATCAACTTTTTGCAATTTGGTATCCATGCAGCGGTTTACGTCAATAACGCTTTTGAGTGTTTACGGCCTGGTTTCCTTTTTGGGGCACGCCGGATTTGACGTATTGGGTTTGCATTCGCATGGCAAACATGGTGCTACATGCGAACACAGTACCCTCAAATGCAGCCATTGCCATCATAGCCACAAGACTGTTAGATGCAGCGAGGATGATTCGCGCACGTCTTCAGAGCATCCAGATGACTGTGTGATTTGCAAGTGTTTCGCTCTGCTTAAAATGCAGGTGGTTGCGTCGTCGCTACCGACTGCAACGTCTGTTCCTTTCTTCTGTGAAATATTCGCTGCGTATGAAAGACTCGTTGCGTTTGATTTCACTCTTCTACCGAAGCCGCGTGGTCCGCCTGCGAATCAGGTGTAACAAGCACAGGTTGTGAAGCTTCAGCATTTGTAATGAATGCTGTCTCCAGCTTTGTGTGATCTCTTCGTTGTGCGGTGTCGGAATGTGTAGCCACTTTAGTGTTGGCTGCATATGCCCGTGCATCCGGTTCTGCAATTAGTCTTTTATGCGTTTTTATAGTCTTATTTTTATTTTGGAGTTTTCTAATGATATTTCGAAGAAAAGAAAGTTTGCCTGGTCGTTTGGCCAATGCGAGGTCTGGTTTCACGTTGATTGAATTGCTTGTTGTGATTGCAATTATCGGTGTGTTAGTTGGTCTGCTTTTACCGGCTGTACAGCAGGCTCGAGAAGCTGCTCGTCGCAGTGCGTGCTCAAACAACATGAAGCAGATGGGGCTTGCAGTTCACAATTATGCAGATGTGAACCCTGAAAAGTTTCCAGTTGGTTGGGTTGGTGAATACGAGATGGGCGAATGGCACGGTGATGAAGGAGAAGGCCATGGTTTTGCCAGTCGACTGCTCCCATTTATCGAGCAAAATAATGTCTATAAGACCATCGATTTTGGTGCACAAGTCGGTGCTGCGAGTAACGCATCGGCTCGAACCACTGTGATTTCAACGTTCCTCTGCCCTTCCGATTCATATGGAGCAGGCGATGTTTTTAGTCCTGGCGAAGAGGGAGCTGGTAGTAACGATGAGGAGACGCCCGATGCAACCCCTGGCTCAACGCAGTATTCTCGGAGTAACTATCCCGGTTGCTTTGGGTCAGAGCATATGGCTGGCCACGATCATGGTGGCGGTGGCGGTGGTGACCCAGGACTTGAGCCTGGCGAAGGTAACGGTATCTTCCTTGCTGGTGGAGCCAATGGAGAGAATGCAGTGAGTTTCAGAGACGTTCGTGACGGTTTGAGTAAGACCATCATGATCGGTGAACGAGATAGCCGGTTTGGTGGAAGTCTCTGGATCGGTAGAGGAGACGGACTCGAAGCCATGATGTCGCGAGTTGTTGGAGTTGGTGAGCATGTGTTCAACAGCGGTGACCCCCACTTTGAAGACTTCTTTTCTTCACACCCAGGTGGCGTGAGCTTCGTCTTCGCAGACGGACACGTTGCGTTTCTGAGTAATGGAATGTCTGAGGCTCTCTTCCAGTCGCTGGCTACGCGTGCCGGCGGAGAGGTAGTGAACGGTGACTACTAATCACCCCGTCGATTAAATAGCTACGTTGCAGCCGAAGCAGGGAGAGGGGGAGACGAAAGTTTCCCCCTCTTTTTGTGTTTGCAGCAGACCAAGTACTTGCAATCGTTATGCGTTTGTTTTCTACTTAGTGGGATGGGCTGTTAGTTCGGTTTTTTCCCGAAGTTTTTTATCTGGCAACTGTTGGTCATATGCGACGGACATTTTCCCTTTTTGTTCTGACGGCGTACTGCCTGGTCTCATTTGTAGGCCATGCTGGCTATTGTCCTTTGAGATTTGTTGAGAATGAACTTTGCGGTGGCTCGCATGTTTTGTGCAATGACCAACTTCGAGGCTTGGAAACGAATTGCCATGTATGTGATGCGGGTGAAAAACCTCTTCGGGCTCCTTGCTCCGACAACACAGAACATTCTCAGCATCCAAGAGAGTGTCCAGGTGAATGTCCGGATGATTGTGCAGGCTGCCACCTCGTCAATCTTTTCAAGGCTCAGGTAAACGTCTGTCTGCTGCCATCGATCGATTCGCTTCATCATTTTGAAGAGCGATGTTCAGAAATTATTTCGGTTATTCCATTTGACTTCACGCTGAGGCCGAGTCCGCGCGGTCCGCCTTCGTGTGGCACGTGCTCGTGAGCCGGCGTGGAGAAGTACATACAGAAATTTTCTAGAGCATCAAGCCGCGATTTTCGTGGCTTTTCTCCAAGTCCGTAGTACGAGTACGTATCTTCTGTGTTTATTCGTTCATTACTACTAATTATTTGGAGAAAAATAACAATGGAATCGTGTAATCAAAAGAAATCTAAATTTCAGGAAAATCCTGTCCGGACTGGTTTCACCCTTATTGAATTGCTTGTTGTGATCGCAATTATTGGCGTGCTGGTTGGCTTGCTGTTACCAGCTGTCCAGCAGGCTCGGGAAGCTGCCCGTCGTAGTGCGTGCTCAAACAACATGAAGCAGCAGGGTCTTGCGGTTCACAATTATGCTGATGTGAACCCTGAGAAGTTTCCAGTTGGATGGGTTGGTGAATTTGAGGCGGGCGAATGGCACGGTGATGAAGGAGAAGGCTTTGGTTTTGCCAGTCGCATGCTCCCGTTTATCGAGCAAAATAATGTTTATAAGACCATCAATTTTGGTGCACAGGTCAGTGCGGCCAGTAACGCAACGGCTCGAACCACCGTGATTTCAACGTTCCTCTGCCCTTCCGATTCATACGGGGCTGGCGATGTTTTTAATCCAGGTGCGGAGGGTAGTGGCGAGGACACACCTGATGCGAACCCAGGTGCAACGCAGTATTCCCGCAGCAACTACCCAGGTGTTTTCGGTAATGAACACATTGCTGGACACGAGCATGATGATCTCACCGCGGCTCTACTTAGTGGTGATGATGAAGGACTTGAGCCTGGCGAAGGCAATGGCATTTTCTTTGCTGGTGGAGCAAATGGGGAGAATGCAGTGAGTTTCAGAGATGTTAGAGACGGCTTAAGTAAGACCATCATGATTGGTGAACGAGATAGCCGCCTTGGTGGAAGTCTCTGGATCGGAAGAGGAGATGGCCTCGAAGCTGGAATGTCTCGAGTAATTGGAGTTGGTGAGCATGTGTTTAACCGTGGTGGTGAAGCTCACTTTGAAGACTTCTGTTCTTCACATCCCGGGGGTGTGAGTTTTGTCTTTGCCGATGGGCATGTCGCCTTCTTGAGTGATGGCATGTCAGACGCGCTCTTCGCGTCCCTGTGCTCTCGTTCCGGAGGTGAGGTCGTCAACGGCGACTATTAATCGACGTTAGTTGGTCTAAGTAGCGAGGGGGAGGCATTCGTCTCCCCCTCGTTTTTTTGTCCCAAGGCGGAGTGTCTGCCTCATAATTAACGGCAATTTCCACCGTTTTTCGTTTTTTGAACGATCAAATTTCTGCCTTGTGCGTAGACTATTGATATCGATAGAATTTAAGTGTTTGAAAAAAACGATTACAACCACTATAGAAACTTTGTATTGGAGCATTGAGTACGTGAAACACCTGCGTGTGACTATAAATGTTGCGGTCACAGTGGCAATGATGTTGCCAACTGGGATCTTTGCAGAGTGTTGTTGCAGTTCGAACAAAATTGGGTGTTGTGCGGTAGAGGCGCCAACGGAAACTCCAAAGAGTAAATGCTGCAGTTGCGAGCAGAGACTTGCAGAGCAGGAGTCGTTGCTTGAGTGCGTCCCAGTGAAGATCGGGAAGCAAGAGCGTTCGTCTTGCGAGTGTTGCCTCAGCGCCCGGCTGAATACATCAGCAGTTCC
>JAUWWJ010000306.1 GCA_030616935.1 Planctomycetaceae bacterium | reverse complement strand
TTGATATCCCGAAGGATCAAATCAATCTGCCTACTCGTGGCGGAGGTGTCGTGCTGTATGACAACGTAAAGGTGTGGAACGCAGTGAAGAAAAACTGATTCCGTTCTTGTCAGTTCAGCCCCACTTGGATTGCACATGTCAGTTGACGTGCCATTCCGGTAGCATCAACGTATCTGCCACTAATTCATTACTGGGACCTGCTCCGACTGGGGCTCATTGTCCGCTTCAGTGTCAGCTGCATGGTCTACTGATGACTCAAGTCGCTCTTTATTCACTTCGTCTTGTCGAGTGAACTGTGCCTCAAGTGATTGAGGGTCTCCCATGACGAACTTCATGGCAAGGCTCCGGTACGATTTCGTGATGATAAGATCATCGTAGAACTCAGGTGCAATTTCACGTAGGCGACCAAGGCGGCTCCAAGGGATACCCATCAAATCATGATGTTCCAGATGAAGCCCGAAATTGAAGTACAGCCAGTTCGACCAGCCGTAGAGCGAGGAAGAGGGTTGGTACGCACTGCTGCCATGAAAATGTGAATTACTGAGAATGATTCCAAAGTTATGTGGGTGAAGAAACCCTGTGGCGAAAAGCTGAGATGCCAGAAGGAACACAACAGCTTTCCAGCCGCCTACAGCAAACAGGCCAATGGTCATGAGAATCGAAAGAGTTGGGTAGACAACGGCCCATCGCTTGAGCCCGTAGCTTTCATATCCTGAAATGAGGTGTTCGTCAGCAAGAATTGAGAGTGCCTTTGGGCCTGGGTCAAGTTTGCCACGGAGGAGGGACTCAAACGTATAGACAACGAGTCCAAGAGCTGATCTGAAGAATTGGAGAACAAGCATGAGCAGCGCGTAGGGCATGCCAACAGGTGAAAAGAGGGCACAGCAAAATCTATAGACCGGTCCTTTCGTGAAGAAGAGGAGGTACCGATGCTGTCGTGTAAGCAGGATCGCTGTTCGCCGACGTGTAATAAAGTCTTTCTTCGCGCCAAGGTCGTTGTGGTGCACGTGATGTTCAATCCACTAGGCATGATGTCCAGACATAAACATGGGCAGGGTCGTGAATGTAAACAGCCAGCGGTTTGGCCTTGTTTTTTTAAAGACTAGGTTGTGGTTGCATTCATGCGCAAGCTGAAACAAGTTGACGTCAATCCAGGATCCAATTGCCCAAGCAGCCAGAAGAATGACCCACCAAGGCTGGCTGCTGAGTCCAACTGCCAATGCAATTTGAGCCGAAGCAAATGCAATGCACCAAAACGCAGTGCTCGGTGTGTTGCCAAAGAGATCTTTGATTTCGGGATGACTGCGAATCATTCGTTTTGCACGATCGCGGTGCCAGACAGCGTCAGGTTTGTCAGAATCACCGACTCGATCACTAATGTCAATTTCATAGCCCGGAAACATTGGAGTTGGAGTTCCAAGGATACGTGGATGAAATCCAACTTTCTTATGTGATGGTGCGTCAGCGGGGAATAACATGGGAGAAGACTCCTTGGAAACGAATCACTAAACCTGCTTCCAATGTACCTGTTTTGGAACACATTTCGAGTGTTTTGCCTCAGGTTTGGATTGCTTTATGGCATGAAAATACTGAGGTACTGGTACAGGTGGTAAAGTTGCTCGGCCTTGTTCTGGGGTTTGGCACCACAGCCTCGCGTAGCCAACACGTTGCGTCAGTAGGGGAATGGAAGGAACCTCGGATTGCCCCCTCGGGTCGCACTGCAGGTCCAGCTATCTTGCAGTTGTCACGCTATGCTATTTATGGAGCAGGCATTCCGGATGTTAGCGTGGGCCAGAATTATCAATATGATCGGCATTGTTTGCGGTGCCTGGGGCGGTGCCGCGTGGTGTTCCGATTTTCAATGATTCTCCACTGGTTCGATCAAAAGTGTCAGGTGTGAGTTTTTCTGGAATGGTATCACCAGTCTCCTGCTGCCACTGTTTCAAGACGGCAGCCAGTTTGTTTTCAATGCTGCTGTACTGTGGGCTTCCGGCAAGGTTGTTCAATTGGTGTGGATCGTTGTGCACGTCATACAGCTCGATTGAAGGTCGAGGTGCAAGAAATACATCCTGTTGTGCGGCAGTGAGGTTCCCTTGCTTCTTTTTCAATAAGGCGATGTGAGACGCAGATCTGACATAGTCTGCTGGTCCTTGCCACGGGAGATGAGGCCGCTTGTTGATTAGGTATAAGTAGCCATCACCACGTACGCTGCGACCATAAGCCTCGTAGTCATGCCAGTTATGTTCGGAGAACACATAGTGATGGACGTTTGCTTCTGGTTGATCAAACAGAGGCAGCAAACTGACTCCTTGCATTGACTCTGGTGGACGGACGCCTGCAGCGGTGAGGACCGTTGGTGCTAGATCGATAATGCTTACTATGCTTTGAGATGGTCGCCCAACCGCTTTGATTCCGATTGGCCAATGGGCAACGAGCGCTGTCTTCATCCCGCTATCATGAAGCCGGGTTTTCGCTCGTGGAAATGGGCGGCCGTTGTCGGCGAACACAAAGATCAGCGTGTTGTCCAGTACTCCTTGCTTTTTCAATTCGGCAATGGTGAGTCCAATAAAGTGATCAAACCGAGTCACCTCGTTGTGGTATGAGGCCAGATCGTCGCGGGTCGCATTATCGTTGATGAGAAAAGGTGGGGCTGTGACCGTACCCTGTTGATGCTTCGGGCCGTATTGTTTTTGCCATTGCCGGTCGGCATCCCAGCCGCGATGGGCATCATAGGCTGCAAACCAGAAGAAAAAAGGTTTGTCCCGCGGGCGTTCTTTGGTCAATTTCACCCAGTTTGCGTGACCGCCTGAGTTCTCTTTGTTTTTTCCGTTATCTTTGTGATCCCATGTTTTTTCCGGAGTAGGGTTGCCCGCTGGTGGATCGTCCTGAGGCGTGTGATCTTTGCCGGAGAGCGCCGTGTGGTAACCAGCCTTCCGCAGCAGCGACGGAAACTTGACGAGGTGCCACGGCAGAGGTCGATGGAGTTCGCTTGCTCCTCCATTGTTGTGCGGAAAACGTCCCGTGATGACGCTGCAGCGACTCGGGCTACAGCTACTTGCCGTCAGGTAAGCGTTGTCAAATCGACGTCCGTGTGCTGCGAGTGCATCGATGTTGGGTGTGCGAGCGGTCTTGCTGCCGTAGCATCCGTAGTCGTTCCAACTGACATCATCAGCGATGAAGAAAATAACGTTCGGCTGTTCGGCTGCAAATAAGACAGCCGGCAGAAGGGAAATCGCAACTGATATAAGTCGGTGCATGAGCGTTATTGCCAGAGAACCAAAAGGAAATTTGATCGCCTCCTATTTGCCAACGCAATAGACGGCTTTGGTTGAACGGAAGATAATGCGGCCCTCATCCAATGCGGGTGTCGCATTAAATTGTTCGTCTCCATCTCCCAGTTTATTCTCAGCAAGAATGGTGTATTC
>JAUWWJ010000245.1 GCA_030616935.1 Planctomycetaceae bacterium | reverse complement strand
TTCTAAATCAAAGCCGCAGCCATCATCTTGAATAAGCAGCGATATACTCCCGTCTTCTCTCTTGTTTAGTTCGACACGGACATGCTGTGCTCTGGCGTGCCGCCGAATGTTAGTGAGCGATTCTTGGGCTATACGGAAAAGCAATACCTCGATTTGTGCAGGTAATCGATTGATCCCAATGTTGTGCAGTAAAATAACGTCTTTGATTTCGAGGCGGGCATCTCCAACCAGCGTTTCAAGAGAGTCAATGATCCCAAGTTCATCTAAAGTCGGTGGGCGAAGCCCTGAAATAAGATGTCGAGTTTCCCGTGACGCCTCTCGCAAAAGGCGAAGAGCTTCATTCACGTTAGGGTCATCCTCTATTTTGCAATCACGAGCTGGGTTTGCTTTGGCCGCCTCGAGCTGCATAATCGCTGCGGCAACATACTGAGCAATCCCATCATGGATTTCATAGGCGATCAATTGCCGATGGCGTTCTTCCTTCTCAAAAGTTTTTTTAAGGAGTCGAGGGGTGTTCATGATGAATTCTATTCTACCTGCATTGAACGATGAGTTATCGCTTTGGTTTCGGGATTCGGCTGCGGCCAGCGGATTTTCCTCTACCTCGCCGTCTCTTCTGATTCCTTGCTCTTGTGGGCGATGACCCATCACGAAGATCGGCTATCTGGTCTCTCATTTTTGCAGCACGTTCGAAATCGAGTTCTGCGGCTGCATTCAGCATGTCGGTTTCGAGCTGTGCAAGCAACTCAGCTTGTTTTTGTTCAGATTCTTCGGTGTTGCCAACCGCAGCATGCGCTTTCGCCCGTGCCTGTGATTCGGCTTCAATACCAGATCGGATTTCCTTACGAATGGTCGTTGGCGTAATGCCATGTTCTTGGTTGTATTCAATCTGCATTTCGCGTCGACGCTGTGTCTCATCGATTGCTTGTTGCATGGAGTCAGTCATTCGATCTGCATAGAGAATGACTCGAGCATCGACATTCCTAGCGGATCGGCCGATTGTCTGCATGAGGGATGTTTCACTGCGGAGGAAGCCCTCTTTGTCAGCATCAAGAATTGCAACGAGTGAGACTTCTGGAAGGTCGAGTCCTTCACGAAGTAGATTCACGCCAACAAGCACGTCAAACTCACCCGCTCGGAGTTCACGAAGTAGTTCGACCCGTTCAAATGCATCCAGTTCACTATGGAGCCAACGGCAGCGGACATTTTGTTCCTGGAAATAGTTTGAGAGATCTTCAGCCAGTTTCTTTGTTAACGTTGTGACAAGAATGCGATTGCCCATTTTGACAGTTGTGGCAATCTCCTCCAGAAGATGAACAACCTGATTGCGAGCAGGGACAACCTCTATGACCGGATCAAGAAGGCCAGTTGGCCGAATGATCTGTTCAACCACTTCACCCTGCGTCTGCTCGAGTTCCCATGAACCGGGTGTTGCTGAGACGTAAACGGTCTGGTGGAGTTTTTTTTCAAACTCATCGAACATAAGCGGGCGATTGTCCAGCGCGCATGGAAGCCTGAATCCATGGTCGACCAAGGTGAGTTTTCGGCTCCGATCACCCGCATACATCCCGCGAACCTGAGGGACTGTCACGTGCGACTCATCAATAAAAAAGAGAAACTCATCGGGAAAATAATTGAATAACGTGTCTGGAGTACTGCCTGGTGGTCGTCCAGAGAGTGGCCTCGAATAGTTTTCGATACCTGGGCAAAAGCCAGCCTCCATTAACATTTCAAGGTCAAACTTTGTTCGAGCTGAGAGTCGCTGCGCTTCGAGTAATTTTCCTTGACTTTTCAGCTCTTCAAGCCGTACCTCAAGTTCCTGACGAATTTCACCAACTGCAGCCTTGATGCGGTCCTCTGGCATCACGAAATGTTTTGATGGGTAGAGGTAGGTCTCGTCTTTTCTTGCTGCCACTTCCCCACTGACTGGATGGGTTATAGCAATCGACTCAACCGTATCCCCCCAGAATTCAATTCGTGTTGCAAGTTCGTCGTATGGAGGCCAAATATCAACAGTATCACCTCTTACGCGGAAACTGCCACGCTCAAATGCAATGTCGCTTCGTTCATATTGAACCGTAACAAGTTGCCGTAGAAGATCATCTCGAGACAAGGGGACGCCTGTCGCAATGCGAATAACCATTGCACGATAGTCTTCTGGTGATCCTAGACCATAAATGCAGGAGACACTCGCAACGACAATGACGTCCCGACGACTGACAAGTGCGCTTGTTGCTGCAAGCCGAAGACGATCAATTTCCTTGTTAATCGCGGCATCTTTTTCAATGTATATGTCACGCTGTGGGATATATGCCTCAGGCTGATAATAGTCGTAGTAACTTACAAAGTAATGAACTGCATTATGTGGAAAGAAATCACGGAACTCACCGTACAGTTGTGCTGCGAGAGTTTTGTTATGTGAAAGTACAAGAGTAGGCCTCCCAGTCTGAGCGATGACGTTTGCCATCGTAAAGGTTTTGCCAGAGCCCGTTGCTCCCATGAGGACCTGCGATGCAGCACCATCTTTGACGCCATCGACGAGTGAACGAATTGCTTCCGGTTGATCACCTGCAGGCGCAAACGGAGTTACAAGTTCAAAAATGTTTCCGTCAGGCGTAGCAGATTTACGGCGAAGCATAAATTACTTTTCTGTATGGTGATCCGGGATTGTGCGAATAAATGGCCGCAAATCCTGGAGAGTAATTTCGCCAATCCCTGGCACGTGGATAATGTCATCAACACTTTTGAAGGGCCCTCGCTGCTCCCGTGTCTCAATGATACGCGATGCCATCGCCGGGCCAATCCCAGGGAGGAGTGACAGTTCACTCGGAGGAGCACTGTTAATATCAAGGTTGAAGTGTATCGTTCGTTCAGGAGGAGAAAAAAAGTCGACAAGTCCGTGTCGCGAGAATGACAACCACAAGATCAAAGTAGCCAATCCAGTCACCGTCAGGGCGATGATCGCACGCTGTTGTTGGGGAGAAGGTGGAGGGTCATAGGTCTGCTGGCCATGCATGAAAGAAGACGAAGTTGTATCAAAAGACGATTTCATGGGAAATTCCGACCGGGGTCGATCCTAAGCGGCGTGGCAGGATGAGCATTTCCTCGCGTGCCTTGCCTTTTCATTATGATATGACTTTGGTGCCAAATACTCTAGGAACTAGTCTATATGGTTTTACACACTGCCAATCCGCCGGCGGGTTCTCGTGACCACGTACAGCTTGTATGGAATGAATATTTGGCCGCAGAAGTAAGACACTCTGCGCATATATGGTTCCGGGAAGATTGTGGGCTTGAAGTTGATTGGACAAGTGCAGCGTTGGTGGATGAAACCATCGAGCGCAGTCTGGCTGTTACGACGAGAACAGACGGCGTGATTGCTGGGCTCCGGGTGATCGAGGTTGTTGTAGACGAATTTCAGGAAAATCTGGTGTGGTCGTCGGTGGTTGATGATGGAGATTGTGTTGAGGCAGGCACTGTAATCGGCCACCTAAGTGGTTCCATGCGTTCAATACTTCAGATTGAGCGAGTAATTCTCAATGTACTTGGAAGGTTGTCAGGCGTGGCAACCACGACGCGTGATTTGGTTGAGGCAATTCAGGAAACACCGTGTCGGATTTACGATACTCGGAAGACAGTACCTGGTTGGCGATTACTGGATAAGTATGCAGTCTGTTGTGGTGGAGGATTTAATCATCGTATAGGTCTCTACGATGCGGTTCTTATTAAAGATAATCATCTTGCGGCAATCCATGAAAGTGGTCTGTCTCCAGCAGATGCTGTCCGCAAATCACGTGAGTTCATCTTCAAGACATTTCCAGCGAGCAGGGCAAATCAGATGGTCGTCGAGATAGAAGTTGATTCGCTCAATCAGTTGGCAGATGTTTTGCCGTCAGAACCTGATATCGTTCTGCTTGATAACATGACTGTCGAGGAGCTTCGTCAGGCTGTCGCACTCCGAGGACGAAATTCCCCAGGTGTGATCCTCGAGGCTTCTGGGGGAATAATGCTTGAGAACATTTCCGATGTCGCCAAAAGCGGGGTCGATCGAATCAG
>JAUWWJ010000440.1 GCA_030616935.1 Planctomycetaceae bacterium | reverse complement strand
GGGGCGATTTGCTGTCCGAAATATTTTTTAGGTAATACTACGCAAGAGCATCGTCGGCTGTTTGGTTTGACTGTGGCTACATTAATAAGCGAGAACAAGAGGAGTAGGTATGTTTTCTCCTGATCAGTTTAGTGGACAGTCAGCGCATGAAAAATGGATGAGGGTTGCTCTCAGTGAAGCGAGGCAAGCAGTTGAGGAAGATGAGGTGCCTGTCGGAGCGGTTGTTGTTACTGCTGGCCGAATTGTTGGTGCCGCTCACAACCAAAGGGAGCAGTTAGCGGATCCGACGGCTCACGCAGAGATGATTGCTTTGACGCAAGCAGCGTCGTCATTGGGTTCTTGGAGGCTTCTCGACTGTGTCTTGTATGTCACACTTGAGCCCTGCCTCATGTGCGCTGGTGCGATCGTGCAGGCAAGAGTACCAGTTGTTGTGTGGGGTGCAGGCGATCCGAAGGCTGGTGCAGTTGAATCGCTCTATCATCTTTTCGGAGACTCCAGGCTCAATCATCAGGTCGAGCACGTAGGGCATATTCTGGAGCAAGAATCCAGTGAACTGCTTTCAACGTTTTTTCGACAGAAGCGTGAAAAGCGTCGGCTAGAGTAAAAGCGAGTGCAAGAACTGCAAGCAAGGTGCAAAACTATCTTTGATCGAGCGGGACAAATTCACGGAGTGTCTCGCCTGAATAGACTTGCCGTGGTCGGCAGATTTTTTTTGTTGGGCTTCGGTGCATTTCCATCCAGTGGGCAATCCATCCGGGAAGGCGTCCCATTGCAAAAAGAACCGTAAACATCTGTTCTGGTATGCCCATCGCACGATAGATGACACCGGAGTAGAAATCGACATTTGGGTATAGTTTACGCTCGATGAAGTAGTCGTCTCCACGAGCAACTTCTTCCAGCTGTTGTGCAATATCAAATAAAGGATCACAGCGATCGATTTTGGCGAGCAGTTTGTCACACGACGCTTTTATGAGCGTTGCTCGTGGGTCATAGTTTTTGTAGACACGGTGTCCAAAGCCCATCAGACGAAATCCAGAGTCCTTCTTTTTGGCAAGTTCTACGTATTTTTTTACGTTGCCACCATCCGCCACAATTTGTTCTAACATCTCGACGCATGCCTGATTGGCGCCACCATGGAGCGGACCCCACAGGGCAGAGACACCTGCAGAAATACTTGCGAAAAGGTTTGCATCGCTTGATCCAACCATGCGAACCGTTGAAGTTGAACAGTTCTGTTCGTGATCGGCATGCACAATTAGGAGCATGTCAAGCGCCTCGGCAAAGTCTGGGTCTATCTCATATTCCTCGCACGGCACAGCAAACATCATCTGTAGGAAGTTTTCGCAATACGAGCGATCATTCCTTGGGTATATGAGGGGTTGTCCAATCGACTTCTTATAACTGTATGCTGCAATTGTTGGAAGTTTTGCAAGCAGGCGATGAACACTTACTTCAACTTGCTTCGGATCTCGAACATCCAATGAGTCTTGGTAAAATGTTGAAAGCGCGCCAACGACACTACCGACAATAGCCATGGGATGCGCATCACGAGGAAAGCCACTATAAAAGCTTCGCATGTCCTCGTGAATCATTGAGTGATTGGACAAAGAATGGCGGAAAGTAGTTAACTCGTCTTTTGTTGGAAGTTCCCCATAAATAAGGAGATAGGCAACTTCAATAAAATCACAACGTGCCGCAAGGTCTTCAATTGGATATCCCCTATAGCGGAGGATTCCTTTTTCACCATTGAGAAATGTGATGCCGCTTGTCGTTGATCCGGTATTTACATATCCCTCATCAAGTGTGATGTAGCCAGTGCCGGATCGTAAACGAGAGATATCAATCGCCTTCTCGCCCTCACTTCCGACGATGACTGGCAATTCGACAGGCTGCCCTTCGAGGGAAAGGTTTGCTGGCTCCTCGGATCGTGTTCCTGGCCAGGGCGTTGACCGAATTGAATTTGCTGTCGGGGCGCTCATGTGGCGGGGCTCCAAGGTCGTGTTGAGCGATTATCAGACCGCGTTTTCGGCCCGAGTGAACTCACTCAAGTAGTTTAGTCCTCAAGCGACCTGTCAGCAATCGACCTCAATGCCGATAAGGTTTTGCTTTAGTTATGGACTAATCGTGCCGCTGAAGTGCACGTTATCGGGTGACCGATGGTCTTCCAGCTATTTTGGTGTTTTTCTGCTCTTCATCGAACACCGTCCATATTGGTGTCCGGTCTCTCAGCCTATCCAGATATTCTTTTCTTGCATTTTCTTGCTTCTCTCTGCGAAGGCCCATTCGAATGGCAACCTGCGCGTCAATAAAAGGTGTTCTCCCAGCATCGGTTCGCTCAATGACTCGGATAATGTGAAGTGCATTTTGATCGTCTAGAATTGCACTGAGTTCACCAACGGGTAGAGAAAAGATTGCCTTGTCGATGACCTCTG
>JAUWWJ010000227.1 GCA_030616935.1 Planctomycetaceae bacterium | reverse complement strand
TTCCCATTTAGGATACGTATTCCAGCACGCTGCCCAGAGCCGCCCTTTTCCATCAACTTGTAGCTGCACTGGATTTGCAAAGTCTTCAAACATTTCCTCGGATGCGAAGACGTTCAGTTCAAATCCCTCGGGTATAGAAATTTGGGCAACACTTTCTTCTGGACTGAGGTAAGTTACGCTGCCTTCTTTTTCAGCACTTGAACTCTTGCTGCCACCTCCCACATTAGAAATTACCTTCACAGGAGGTGGGACATTGCTATCGTCAGCAAGAATCGCTTTGCCTTTTGCAGCCTCCCAAATCACCTCATCACGGTTTGCTGTCATCACATCAAGCATGACCAGTTCGTTTCGCAAGACATCAGCATTGCTCTGTCCATCCACAAACGTCAGTGTCGAACGAGATCCCCAAACGTCATTGCCGTCGGTTGCGTGATAACGGTTGTGCCATGTCCAGTTTTTTTTAGTTACAGCGTCGTAAGTAGTTTCTAAATTCGATTGAGGCAGTGTCGGTTTGTTCAGGAGTGATGTACTTATGATGTCAGCAAGTTCCCAATAGCCAGCATCATTCAAATGAATGCCATTGTGTGTTAGTTGCTTCTTGCCTTCTGCAAATCGCTGAGATGTTGGCCCATAGAGATCAACAAAAGTAGATTTTGTTGCAGTAGCAGCCTGCCGAGTGGCTTCCGTATAGATGGCAAGGTTCGTGTTGAGTTGGGTGCCATCGGGAAGATTCGGACTGCCTGTTTGTTCATATGCGATAGGACTGAATAAGACAAACCGAGCATCACACCCTTCTTCTTTACGCAGTCGGCGGTATTTTTCAACGAGATCAATAAGTTGCTGCCTGTATTGAGATTCTCCCTGCTCGCCCGCAAATGACTCGTTGTACCCATACATGATAAAAATGACTGACGGGCCAACATGTTGAAGATACGCTTCATCATCAGTGAAACCCTTGCTTCGTGGTTTTCTGTCAACCGTATCACCTGAAAAACTCATGTTGCGGAAGCGAACATCCATACCTTGCAGGTGATTTTGCAGAAGTGTCTCTACCCATGGGGCGTGCTGCATTCGGTCAGCAAGTCCATTCCCGTAAATGGCAACGATGTCACCTTTTTGGAAATCAAATGCTTCTGTAGGAGCGGCTTTGGCTACATGAAGCGTCGCAGTTGCAAAAAGAAAGAATCCAATGGTCCATATGATGAACTTTGAAAACAAGTAAGCAGGAAATCGTCTGTTTGTTGCAAGCATATTGGATAATACGAAGGGTTTATGAATGTTGTGCATGGTTGTAAAGGTACTGTCTGTCCATGTTGACGGGATACTTAATATTACACACCCTTCCCTGCCAGACATCATGTAAATACCTGAAACCGCAAGCATTCGTACGGAAACCGCAAGCATTAGCCGCCGCGAAATGCCGATTTCACTCAATTGAGAGATTTATCTAAAAATTGGATAACTCGGCAGAAATATCGGTTCAGGCTTTTACTAATGAAATTTGGTGTGATGATGGAGATGGACTGGTCCTCGAAGCCAATTCAAAGAACTTTTCCAGAAGCGGGTGTATGTATGAA
Organism: Planctomycetaceae bacterium; assembly: GCA_030616935.1. Next base: position 2,683 of record JAUWWJ010000227.1, on the reverse strand, counting down.
CAAGCAATGCCGTGTTCTTGGTATGTCGAGTCGCCTCTTAGCATGCGAGATATCTGGACAAAGCATGAGTGCTATAGCAGCGACGGTCCTTTCTTTGAGCTGCAACATGATTCGAGAGATCACTGTTTTTTTCGTGGTGTTCTCTTTTGTCGGAGTGGTGGGTGCTGCGCATGCTGCGGATCAGTCCAAGAAGGATATTCCTTCAGTTGAAGAACTGGTTGCGACTGTTCGTCCGTCCGTGGTAACTATTCGCCACGTTGGTAGAGGAGGAAACGATGCTGGTCTGGGGACAGGTTTTGTGATTTCCTCTGATGGTCTTATTGCAACGAATTTGCATGTGATTGGAGAAGCCAGACCGATTTCAGTTGAGCTTGTGGATGGCCGCGTTTTTGATGTGACCGAAATACATGCGACTGACCGAAACGCAGATGTTGCAGTCATACGAATAGAAGCAAAAGATTTGAAGCCATTGGCGACAGCTGTTCCAAGTTCTCTTCGCGACGGACAAGAGATTATTGCCATCGGAAATCCTCATGGGCTCGAGCGGAGCGTTGTCGTTGGTCGCGTTTCGGGGAGACGTACTATTGATGGCATAGAGATGATCCAGTTAGCGATTCCGATTGAGTCAGGGAACAGTGGAGGACCATTGCTTGATAGAAATGGAGACGTCCACGGTATTCTGACATTAAAATCACAGGTGACACGTAACCTCGGGTTTGCTGTTGTGGCTGACCGTGTCAATGAATTGTTGGAAAACCCAAACCCGGTATTGCTCGATCGCTGGCTCACTATTGGTCAACTTGACTCAACTGAATGGTTGACTCTTGGTGGTGGGCTCTGGCGTCAACGAGCTGGTCGCATAACGGTAACAGGAAAAGGAAAAGGTTTTGGTGGACGCAGCCTCTGTTTAGCAAAAGGCTCATTGCCGAGCGTGCCGTATGAGGTTGGTGTGCAAGTCAAATTAGACAATGAGTCAGGCGCTGCTGGCCTTGTATTTGAAGCAGATGGAGAAGATAAGCATTACGGTTTCTACCCCAGCAATGGTCAGTTACGATTGACGCGGTTTGATGGGCCGACAGTATTCACATGGAATGTGATTGAAGATATTGATGTGCCCGAATACCGTAAGGGTGATTGGAATCATCTTCGGGTTCGTGTTGAAACAGATGGTATCCGTTGCTATGTCAATGATCATGAAGTTGTCGTGTCTTCTGATCAGAATTTGCGCGGTGGCAGACCAGGGTTTGTTTCATTCCGTGGCACCGAAGCTGTATTTCGTCGTTTTTCTTGTGGCGAAGAGGTACCACACTTTCAGCCAGACGACGCAGTATGGTCGCAGATTGAAAAAACAACGGCAGGATTTCGGGAGATCGACGCAAGCGATACAACACTGGTTGAGTCGTTAGCAGGAGCGGGGTCGACTGCAGTAGCTGCCCTTGAATTAAAAGCCGATTCACTGTCACGGCAATCTGAGCAGCTACGGGTGCTGGCTTCACAGGTTTACCATCATCAGATAGTAGAGAAGCTTTCTGAAGAAGTAGCCGTTGATGATGAAAAGATAGACATGTTTAGAGCCGCGTTGCAGATTGCCAGACTTGATAATCAAGAAATCGATTGTGAAGCCTCTCTTGCAGATCTTCAGAGGCTGTCAGCGTCAATCAAAGCACGGTTGCCAGTTGAGGCAAACGATGTGGATCGTTTGGTGATGTTAGATCAGGTTCTCTTTTCAGAACTGGGTTTTCACGGGAGCCGAGGAGATTACTACAATCGGTCGAATAGCTATGTGAATGAGGTCCTTGATGATAGAGAAGGAATACCTATTACCTTAGCAGTCGTTTATATAGAACTCGCTAAACGGCTCGGTGTTGAACTCCATGGCATTGGTTTTCCAGGCCACTTTTTGGTGCGTTTTGATGCAGCCGATGGCGGCTCGCAGTGGATTGATGTTTTTGAGCGAGGCAAGAGACTTACTCGTGAGAATCTTGCTGAGCGACATCTTGAACAAACAGGTGAACCACTCGATGACAGTAGCCTTGAGACCTCTACATCACGCGAGATATTGTCACGGATGCTCAATAACCTGTTGTCAATAGCGATACAGGAAAAAGATGCCCAATCAATGCTTCGGTACCTCGATGCCATGCTGGCTATTCGTCCAGAGTCAGCTCGAAGTCATTTTTTGCGAATGCTTACAGCCCGTCAGTTGAATGAAAGTGAGATTGCAAAGCGCGACGCTCGGTGGCTCTTGATCCAACAACCATCTGGTATTGATATGGCAATGGTCAGCCGCCTACTTCAGACACTCGAAGCAGATTCAGAATAGTTGTCCTGTGGCAAACACGACGTCTGATGGGCCCAATTGGTGACTCATTAGCGACTAATCCGGGATTGGGTCTGTTCGCTTGATGATCGTAGTGCCCTCCCAGACTGCTGTATCAGTTGCCTTGTCATAGGTGAGCACCCGCGCGGCACTGCCGGGAATGAGTTCTCGATCAATGGTTGGAAGCCACTGGCGGTGTTGCTTTATTACGGATGCATATTTTGGAAGTGCGGCAAGATTTGTCCATTCATGTGGATCGGCTTGCATGTCATAGAGTTCTTCACTCCCATCGGCATAGCGGATGTATCTCCAGCGCTCACTCCGAATACCGTGGTTCCCCTGATTATGGCTGGTGATCGCAGG
>JAUWWJ010000138.1 GCA_030616935.1 Planctomycetaceae bacterium | reverse complement strand
TTCCCTTGGGGAACTTTTGTGGTCAACCTGTGCGGTAGTTTTCTGTTTGGATTGATTGTAGCCTTCGGCCGTGGTCGGATGAACGTGCCCGCAGGTCTTGAAACAATATTGTTGGTTGGATTTCTTGGAGGATTTACAACGTATTCGAGTTTTGCATTTCAGTCATACGAGTTGTTTCAAGAGGGGAGGCCAGCCCTTGCCGGAGCTTACATGGTTGGAACAACGATCTCTGGTTTGGCAGCTGTCTGGGTAGGGTTTTTTGCAGGTCGATTCTTTGCCGGATAAAGTGCATCTTTGAGACAGCGGCGAGCGTTATTTTGGTGAGCAGTATGTGTCTCATGTCAGGCATTATCAAACAAGTTATTAAGGATCTTATGTATTCTTTACGACGGATTTCGATTTTCGTATGCGTGCTTTTTGGAATGACTGGAGCAACGACTTTCCTTCATGCGAAGGAAAGTGAAAATAAGAACAACGAATCTGTGTGGACAACCGATCACATGCAGGTTGGTGTACGTTGGCAGCCTTTTGCAGGTCGTCCAGGCAACAACGCCTATGATGCGCAGCGCCCGGTCATAGCCCAAGACAGCAGTTATGTGCAGTTCTGGATGGCGTGGCCAGCACTCGAGCCAACTGAGGCAAATACGGACTATCTCAACCAGCCGTCTGGGTATTTGCAATCAATGGAGCAAGCAGTAGACGCGTGTAAAAAACGTGGAATCAAAGTAGAATTTGTGTTCTTTCATTGCCCGGCGTGGGCTTCTGAGTCTGGTGAGGCTGGCGGTCAACGCCCCCAGCGAGGTGCTTTTCCGGCATTCATAAGCCGTATTGCAAAACATTTCAAGGGACGTGTTGATTCCTATCAACTGTCTCATGAAGTGAACAATCAAGGAATGATGAAGGGTGCCGATGTTGATTTCTTGATCGATGAAGTTTTCATTCAGGGTGCTCGCGCTGTGAGGCAGGAATATGAACGGTCTCCAAAATTACCTGTGCTTATTTCCACATCGGGAATGAGTCCATGCGAAAACTGTGGGCAGATGAAAGGTCTCACGGCAAAGGGTGGCCGTGGAGTCAATGAACTCTATGACCGCTATGTTGCAAGTGATGATCTGATGAAGTCTGTTGATGCATTGAATGTAAACGTGTCGGACCAGAATGATGGATACGGCGGCATGGATGGCAGTTTTGTATCTTCTGTTTGGGGGAACTACGACCTCGTTCGAAACAAATTGGATAAAGCGGGCTATCACCACAAAAGTGTTCTTGCAGCTGAGTCGTGGGTTTCATGGGATGATGGTGGAAGTGCAGTCGACGTCAATGGAGACGGCGTCAAAAACGAGCAGGATGCTTTTGCTCGCACACTCACAATCATTGGTAAGTGTATGGAGCGAGGTCTTAACACGATTCAGCTTCCTTGGTCAGATAATTCGAGTGGCTGGGCAATGGGATTAACAAAGCGGCGAGATTACAATGGCCGTATCGCAAAGATTGCGCCAGAACTCGTGATTGCAGCAAGTGACGGTGGTCCAGGTATCGTGACTCAGAAAGTTGGGCTTGCCGGAAACGACGAGGGTTTTCAGATTCGACCACTGGAGGGCAATGTTTTTACGGTTGATGATTACATTAACCCACCTGATCCAAATCATCTTCACTATTACATCTGGCGATGGTTTTCTCAGATTGCTGCAGGGCCCGACGAGGTCATTCGTCATGCTGTTGCGGGAGAAGTTGGTAACGATATAGCTGTCACGGGTAGTGGATTTACTGGGAATGAGCGATACCGTATTGCCTCGTATAATCGCACAGAAAAGTCCTTTCGTGTGCTGATCTATGCATCGGGAGCAAATGGCAAGACATTCACAAAAGTCTCAATTCCAAGCACCATTCAAACGGGTCGACATTCTAATACGGGCAAAGGCCTACAGGACTTTCGGGGCGAGGGATTTCATCCTGGTCAGGCTTATCAGGTAAAGATTGTTACAAAAAACATGAGTGTCGAAGACGGATCTGATGTCCATCGAAGAACAATCAATTCAGAGCCGAAAATTGTTGAAGATGGCGTTCTAACGGCGACTGTTGTTGGGGTTCAACAATTCACGCTCATCGACTTTATTCCTGTGACTCAAGATTAGACGATGTGATCGGAAAGATGCTTGCCTTTGTGAGATCTGTATGATGTCAAAACAAAAAAAGCAACATCGTCACAAGCAGAAAGCCAGCGTCGTCCCCCCGTTGGGGAATCTGGATGGTGTGCTTTCTCCTAGTGAACAAGTCGTGTTGGCAGAGGCACTTCGAGCACGACCACCAAAAGCCATTCGGATGCGGTTGCCGCAAGCACATGGGCCAGCGGAAGAAGGGTCTCTTCCGTTTTCTTCAGAGTCAGTGCCATGGTATCCGGCAGGTTTTTTTTGTAGTGAAACATATCAGCCAGGTCGCTTCCTTGAACATGCAGCTGGTGCATATTTTATTCAGGATGCAGGATCCATGTTGGCTCTCCGTCTTCTCGATGTCCAGCCGCATGAGTGGATTGCAGATGTGTGTGCGGCCCCAGGCGGGAAGGCTTCAGCAATTCTTGAACAGGTAGGGCCAGGTAGTGGATTTCTGTTGGCAAACGAACCAATTCGAGGTCGACTTCCAGCTCTTGATTTCAATCTTGCACGAGTTGGTTTTCCTCGTTACTGCATCACATCAAAAGATCCTGAACGGTTGGACCCCCAGTGGGCAAAACAGTTTGATGCTGTGCTTGTTGACGCTCCCTGCACAGGCCAAATGCTCGTTGGGAAGGGGAAGCAGTCTTTTGCGGCTTTTACAGAGTCTCAAGTGACCCATTCTGCAGCGAGACAACAGCGGATAGTTTCAGCAGCGGCACAACTTGTACGACCCGGTGGCCGACTCGTTTACTCCACGTGCACGTTTGCACCAGACGAAAACGAAGATGTCATCGAGACTTTTCTTGCTACACATGATGGCTGGTGTGTGGAAACAGTTGCTGATTTACAACCATGGCAGACTCCACGTTCACCAGGCGGATATCGCTTGTATCCGCATCGTGATCGATGCGCAGGGGCTTACGCCGTTCGCTTGCGTTTGATGGGGGAACCGATCGTAAATCAGAGATATTCAAGTAAGAAGGAGATGAAAGAAGATCTTCTTGTAGTAGGTGAAGACACTGTTGGTGGCACGCGTGGTGGTTATAGGATTCAACAGGCGAACCATTTGACAGAATTGCCAAAGGACATCGAGCGATGTCTTGAGATGCCGTGCGGAAGACATAGTGAAATCGCCTATCGCCCCGCTAAACATTGGCTTCCGTCACATGCGCTTGCTTTGCGGAGGGATAAGTATTGGAGGCCCTGCGAAACGTATGAACTAAGTGATCGTGAAGCCCAAAACTTTGTCCAGGGCTTGTCGCTTCCAGCTGGGCCACTTGGTTGGGTTGTTGCCACATGGCGAGGCCATCCTCTTGGTTGGCTTCGTGGCAACAAAGAACGCCTCAATAACCGCCTACCAGCATCAGCAAGGCTTGGTTTTGTTCCAGTGTCAAGTTCTGTGGCTAAAGAAAACCTCTAGAACTCATTCATTAGTCCATGCACTTTCCTAATCGGCCTGTATTTGCTCAGATATTTTTCTGTCAGGTCTTGAAATGGAAGAACTAAAAAATGAGTTCCGTTGCTGTATTCTTTTTTTGATTACTCATAAACCGTGTTGTGGTAGGGAGTCTCAAATGAAACTTTTCTGTCGTGTGTTGCTCTGTACGTTACTGTGTGCTGGAACCAGTTTTTCAGCCTCTCAAAGCGTAGCTGCCAGACCGAATGTCGTGCTTATTGTTGCTGATGACTTGGGGTGGGGAGAGCTCGGTTGTTACGGTCAGCAAAAAATTCCGACTCCAAACATTGATCGTCTTGCTGTTTCTGGCCAAAGATTTACCCAGTTTTATTCTGGTGCGCCAGTGTGTGCGCCATCAAGATGTGTTCTTATGACTGGCCTCCATTTAGGCCATGCTGAAATTCGTGGTAATCGGCAGGCGAAGACAGCCTTTCCTGAATTTGATGAGGGCCAATATCCCATTCGACCTGAAACGATTACGTTTCCTGAATTATTGCAAAACGCTGGGTATGCAACCGGCGCAATGGGGAAGTGGGGACTTGGACCTGTTGGTAGTACTGGCGACCCAAATGCCCAAGGGTTTGATCTTTTTTTTGGATACAACTGCCAGGCAGTTGCACATAGTTTCTATCCCGAGAGTCTCTGGCGGAACGCTGACAAAGTACACCTGAACGATCATCCGATTCCGGGCCATAAAAAACAGCCCGAAGGTGAAGTTCGAATGGAAGACTGGATTGCAGAGACGTATGCATCGAGGCCAATTGTTGCCGAGGCAGAACAATTCATACACGAACATGCTGAAAAACCGTTTTTTCTCTACTGTCCGTTTACCGAGCCACATGTTGCGATGCATCCACCTATCGAAACGGTGAATCGCTTTCCGGAGTCTTGGGACGACACACCATATCGTGGTGGGAATGCATATCTCCCACATCCGCGGCCGCGAGCTGGGTACGCAGCAATGATTGCTGAACTCGATGACCATGTTGGGCGGGTGGTTACAGCAGTGAATAAAGCGGGCCTCATGGACCGAACCGTCATAATTTTCACAAGTGACAACGGTACCATACACGAGGGTCGCGGTGAGCCGAACTTGCATATAGGTGGTGTTGATGCCTCTTTCTTTGACAGTACGTTGAACTTGCGTGGTTACAAAGGAAGTGTCTACGAGGGAGGTTTACGAGTACCGTGCATCGTTAGGCTTCCAGGAGACGTTGGGGCCGGTCGAAGTATTGATGCCCCGGCGTGGTTTCCAGATATTTTTCCGACAGTGTGCGATATCGTAGGAATTCAGAAACCTGACCATCTTGACGGTGTTTCTTTGTGGCATCTTTTAACGAAAAAGAAATCTCTCGATCCTCGTCCTTCACCACTCCTATGGACCTTTCCGGAATATGGAGGACAGATGGCAGTTCGGCTTGGTGACATGAAAGCAGTACGCAGGAACCTGAAGCGAAAAAAGGTTGAGCAAACTCCGTGGGAAGTCTATGACTTGGCAACTGATCCAGGTGAGACCGTTGATCTAGCTGAAAAGCGACCAGATATTGTTGCCGCAGCCGTTAGGGTCTTACTTCAACAGACCTCAGCCAACTCAGTGTTTCCAATGCCAGAGCCAGAAATTTGAGTACGGCAAGCGTAAGAAATGAGTAGCAGCCCAGCAGATTAATAAGTCAGCTGTTACTTTATGGGCGTGGGCTGACAGATATTGAATCACCACTAGGATTCGTGCAATCAAAACTGAGTGCAATCTTGTAAAAGTCAGTAGCATGAATGGATTCGACCTAGCCACGCCTCTTAGAAGGATTTTTGTGTGCAAACAGGCGATAATTCATTTCGAATAAATTC
>JAUWWJ010000096.1 GCA_030616935.1 Planctomycetaceae bacterium | reverse complement strand
GTTCGGCCTCCAACCAACTCGTGATCATGAGAGTTGTTATTCGATCCATGGAACGTTCCCCATGTCGTAATATCAATAAACTCACCAGACGAAGCGGGTGGAGCCATGTGATCATGGCCGTCATGATCATCCATCGGCATGTCATCATGGCCATCGTGACCGTCATGACCGTCCATCGGAGGCATCACTGGAGCAACTGGATCTACAACAGGGTCACTTACAACTGGATCTGCCGGCATCGGCATCCCGCCATGATCGTGGTCACCGTGATCATGGCCATCATGTGGAGCAACACTTCCCGGACTTGTCTGAAACCCATCTGTCAGCTCGCCAGCTGGTGCTTCTGGAGTGAGCAACGCTGAACGACTCACCATCGTCAACTGTTCCACCGTAAATCCAAATGGAACCTCGAGCTGATCCTCTACCATTTGATCATGATGAAATTCGATATTACTTGGAACTAAATCACTTTTTGTAACACCAACAAGCAAGACGCTTTGGCCAGTTGGCTCAACAGAGATAAGCAGACCTTCCTCGGTATCATCAACAGACAATCGTTCTCTTGTACCGAAGTAAAGAAAGCTCAGCTTTGTCGTTGCAGGATCAAAGTTTTCGACGCGTTCCTGCACGCCATATTCATGCGAACGTACGTACACGGTATTCGCATCCCGGGGACCAACACTTAACTCCCAGGAAAGAACTCCGCCGATATCCTGGCGTAGGTGCTCGTTGACAATGACGCCAAAATTTTCTGATGTCAGGTCGCTATAGGCTACCCCTGATACAACTTGATATTCTGGCGACCAAGCCCATGGATTCACAATCGCCACTTCACCAGATTCGGTCTTTCCAATAATCAGGTTGTGAACAGACACTTCTCCGAACTCAAGCCTGTCTGTCGAAGGGTTAAAGCCCACAATGTCTGGACTCGATGGAGAAATCGTAAATACGTTCCCTTGGCCATCAACGGGATCGGCCACTGGAGTCGGTGCCGGCATTGGAAGTGGAGTAGGCTGCGTTGGGCTTGGGGAGATTGGCTGCGGTGCGTCGTGAATCCCCATCACAGCAAAGTTCTCAAGAACAGCCTGCGAACCTCCTGGTGTGCCATTAAAACCAAAGGTTACAGTGCCACCGGGAGACACATCTGGATTCCATAATGCGCCTCGTACCGTGTATCGAGAACCTGACTGATTGACAATTTGACCATTCCAGATGGAATTAATGTCACCAGCAAAATCGAATGAAGCTTCCCAGCCTTTGAGTGTTTCAGAACCGAGGTTCTGCACAGCCACTTCACCGGTGAACCCCGACCCCCAATCGGAAATTACATTAAAAACCGTATTGTACTCACCAGGTAATGCCACTGGATCGGGTGTAGTAGGACTAGGATCTGTCGCTACAGGATCTGTTGGTGATGGTTCAACTGGGGCAGGTGACGGAGTTCCACCCACGTCATCAATAGGCTCACCATTGACCAAATAATTTTCAGGTGGAGCAACGTTTGCTCCCGAAACATCTGCAGAACCAATAAAGCCAAAAGCGACTGACCGTCCTGCCTCAAGATCCGCATTCCAGCCAGCGTTTGCAATCGTATACCGGTCACCCTCACGTGCAACGATTGTTGCATCCCAGATTGACGTTATGTCTGCCCCATAATCAAACGAAATCGTCCAGTCATTGACGGCTTCGACATCTTGATTTTGAAGTTCAATTCCTGCCTGAAAGCCACTGCCCCAGTCTTGGCATACTTCATAAGCAGGAGCAACAACTGCCATCATTGCACGTTGTTCAAGTGATTCTGGGTTGTATTGATCTCGAGCGGCCCTTCGCTTCCGCCACTGCTTATCCCGGTGACGCCTCAGCCGATTGATCTTTACTGTATTTCTCTCTCCACCTACTCCAAAAAGAGAACGCAACGTCCAAGTGGTCATGATGACCTGCCTTTCTGCTGCGGTGACATTTGTTAGAGAGTTGCAGTCACCAAACCTGCTTTTTCTGACACCTGCCACCGACCCTTCGCGCCCTGCCTACTTATAACTTCCGCAAACAAAGGCAACGATTTCAAGATTTAACCTGACACTGGTGTGTCAGCACCTGATCAGTACGGCACCTGAAACACATTCGTTCGCTTGTTTAAGGGAAAAAAACACTACCAGCAAAAGTGGCCAAAAAGGGGACTGCAAACTCCACTGGGACATTTTGGATTTTTCATGAAATGCCCATGAACGATGAACAAATGGCTCTCACGAACATCAACATGAAGTGGTAATAACAATTAGTCAGGAAGTGGTGTTTTTTGGCGGCGGAAACACCGCAAACGAACTCGCAGGCAGGCCGTTCCGTAAGAAGAAAGGACAGGAGTTGCTTATTCATACGTTGCAACGGCGCCACTCTTCACATGGTAAGAGTGATGTAATTTCCTAAGCGTCGTTGTAACGGTACGTGAACTGCAGCACAGAGAATGAGATACGACAATCTCAAACCAAATGGACACCGGAAAACAGCCATTCGCATTACTTTTGAAAAGGCCATGCCCGGAGGAGGTCCAGTGGCAGCATCCGTGCTGTAGTGGCCCGTTCCGTGGCTGTGTTATGTGCCTGTATGGAATCTTTCCAAAACAGGTCAACCCGCCCCTCTCGTCCGGGCATGGCCAGTATCAATCATCTTTTCCTTGTGTCACACCGTAAGTTCATCAATTTGCCGACGGAAGTCCGGCATTTCAGTCGTAATAAAATCGCTCCACGAGTTAGGATTCCAAAGCTCGATACACACCGCAGCTCCAACGACAAGCAGATCACCTCCTGGGTCAACACCGAGAAACTCTCTGAACCCATCGGGAACAACCAAGCGCCCCCGGCCAGCAAGTGAAATCGTCCGATGCCGTGTCGACAGCAAACGGCCAACGCCTTGGACCTGATCGACCCGCTGAGCCAATACTCCCGCAGCCAACTTGCTTCGAAGAACATCGACTGCGGCGTCGATCCGCGGCTTCCAAACCACCGCATTCCAGAGCGACAAGCAACCTGCCCTCTCCTTTGCAAGCACCATTTCCTGTCCTTGGGAGACCAATGGCTCGACCAATTCTGACGGCAACCCAATGCGGTAACGCTCGTCGAGCGTTCGCGAAAATTCGCCCAGCAATAAATCGGATTCCGTCGTCATATCGCCATCGCATGGTTCGAACAAACTGGAGAGTTTCTGCCCTGGTGAGAAATTGAAACACCACAAGCCTCACAGATTCTGGCTATATACCCACAAAAACTTATCAAAAATTTATTTAAATGGGCCTAATACCCACAAAATAATACAAAAAGTTCCGAAACATGCAAGCACTTGTTTTCAACCAGCGTCAAGGTTGTCCGAAAAACGTTGCAAACGCGGTGCAGTTCGGTTGGCAAACAGGTCTTGTAGAGCGTTTCAACAATCTGATTCAGGGCTAGCCATGCCCCTCGCACCGGGAGAAAACCGATGCTCTAGAAACAGCCGACAAAACGGAATTTTTTACCGACATGTGTCACAATTTGTCGGCGCATCGCCGCCATTCTGGTCTTTGTAAGCTTTGAGGGCCGCTGCCTCTTTCGACAACTTAAATTCTGGCCCAGCAGGGAAGTATTGGATGTCATCCTGCAAGTAGTAGGCACTTGGTAGAGTTTGGCCACTGACATCGACCTGGCACCCGACTAAAGACGCCCCACCAAGAATGACCGCAAAGAGTAAAAAAAGGCGTTGCATGACGGCTCGTTCAACTAATTTCTGAGAATAACGGTACATGGTCAGTGACCTCCGATCCTGTTGAGTTCAGTATCGACCGCTGCAACCGGTAAACTTTTGGTAATTCCAATTTTCAGCAGAATCGTTCGATTCATGCTGCCAAATCTACCTATTTGCCCGAGTGTCACATGGCTGATGCCTTTCTTGAACACTCTGCTTCTTGTATTTGCAGCAGATCAGTTTTGCCACCCTTCACACTCAACCATTATTTTGAATGGGAATGCTCTCACATCTTTTCCCCGTTGAGCGGCACCTTGTATTCATAATCTTTTGCAGAAACGTAATCCGTGACCCGTTTTTTTCATGTCGTGTTCATAGCTCTGGTAGGGCTCGGTGTGTACGGATCCTTAGTAAGCACCTGCTTGAGCCAGAGCATTCCTTCCCTCGGGCCAGGAGGGCGAACCGTTCCAAGTCAGGCATATGACTTAGCACAGAAGGCCCTCGCATCTGGAAACTTTACTGATGCACTCGAATTTGCAGAAAGAGAATACAAAGGATGCCTGAAATTCGGAGCAGAAAGATGGATTGATTCGACTGCTGCTGCTGCGATTGTAGGTGAATGTTTATTTGAAACTGGTCGTTACCGTGAGGCTGTTGGTTTCTATAACGAAGCAATTATCAATGTGTCCTCTCATGGGAACTGGTTACAGGACATTCGCTTTCCAAGCCAACCACTTCACCTTCGAAACAGTCGTCCTCAGCAGCTATGGGGACAATCACCTCGTGCGATAAAACTTTGTGACCTTCCAGATCGCATGCCGATCCGACTAGGTACATCTGATCCACAAAGTGTCTTGCAAGGTGGCGGCGTACTAGCAGCACCCATCGACTACCCTCTGCGTGCTCATGAAATCATGCGTTCACTTGCCATTAGTCTCTATCGTAGGGCTGATCTTCTTGGGCCAATGGCTCGGGATGGCCAAGCTTTAGAATCTGTCTCTGCCTGGCTACAGCAGAGACAAGCTCCTCAAAATCACTTTTCTCAACAGTGGATTGATGTCTGCCTGGGTATTGTTTACTGGTCGCAAGCAAGAAACGAACAAGCCTTACCCTTATTGAATCGTGGCTTACTCCTCGAAGCTCAGTTTGATCACCCGCTGACACCATGGGCGCTTCTCGTTGGCGGGAGAATTGCACTTGATGCAGGTGAGTATGACACAGCCAGAAAAACACTCGAACAGGCTACATTTGCGGCCGCTGCCCAAGGAGATGCTCGTGCACTAGAAGAAGCTTTTCGTTGGGCCACACATGCTCATCTTGCATTTGACAACAAACTGCCCAAGTCAGTCATACCAGCCATTAACTGGTCAGAAAAACAACTCCCGAGTCTCTCTCTCAGACTCCTTTCGACCACTGCGGCAGTACGTGCTGAGCAAGGTAATATCCAAGAAGCTGCTCGATTTGTGCTCAAACTGAATCAACGTATCTCAAACAGCGAACTTGCCTTGGGGCGATGCGGGGCGTACTCGAGATATACAGCCGCGTTAATTGCATACGCTGGGGGCAACAATGGTCGAGGAGATGCCGAATATGCAAAGGCCTTGACTCTTGCTCGGGGATGCTCGGCAAGGCTGTTTCAAACCCAGCTTTTTACTGACGCGATCGTTCGTGGGGAATCAACGTACTCTGACCGGGAGGCAAGTAACCTTTTTGAAGTTTTGCTTGCTGACCCTCTGCCGCTTGCCATCCAGACAGATCCACTGGATGCCATTGCTGTAATTTCAACGGATCGAACGTCTGCTTTTGCGGCGTGGCTTGCGGTAGCACAAAAGATCTTTCTCACAAATAGTCGTGGTGATGAAGCCTGGCTCGATGCGATTGAACATCAACGACGAAACAGCTGGCTCACTAATCAGGCACTAGGCGGCCGTCGGGATAATCTCCTTAAAATACTTACTACTACAACCGGAAATAGTGATGAGCTAACGACATTTCGAAAAAACATATTGGCTCGCTACCCAGACGTGGCAACGAACCTGAGTGAAACAAATGCCGTGCGTTTGTCACTACGAAAGTCGTTGTGGGAATCCAGACTCATGCCTCGTGACACCCCATTCCCTGCCCCCCCAGAGGCATGGAGTGATTTCGTCGCAAGAAGCCAGACACTAGAGAATCAGATCAATTTCATTGCTGCGGGAAGAAATGTTGTCCCACTTCAATTTCCACCACTTTTAGAAACTACAGAAATCCGTAAACGACTCGTCGGTAAACAACGTCTGCTCACGTTTACGTGGACAAACATGGGGTTGTTTGCAAGTCTGGAGGCACCAAAACAAGCTGCCTCTTGGAGAGTGAAGCGGCCTGACGACGTTCGTAAAACGATTATTGCGATGGCGCGGTCACTTAGTCTCTACCACCCTCTTCGGCCTGTTGAAACTGCTAGTTTAGATAACGAGGAGTGGCAGGCTCATTCTGAGTCACTGACCACTTTGCTATTTGAAGATTCAGCAGTTTCACTGCAAAGTCATCAAGAATTCGATGAACTTATAATCGTTCCGGACGGATTGTTGTGGTACCTACCGTTTGAATTACTTCCCATAACTACCGAAGAAAAAAATCCTGGTGATGAAATGGTCCTGC
>JAUWWJ010000332.1 GCA_030616935.1 Planctomycetaceae bacterium | reverse complement strand
GAATACACGTTCGACGACGGAACAAAGTTTTTCTTTTCTGGCCGGGCCATGAAGGATTGCGTCCGAAAGTTCGGTGGTTTTGGACAAGGAACCAAGGGTGCGTTCACCATTTCAGCCCGTGGGCATAAGCCATCTCGAGCGACTATCTATAAGGGGCAGGAAATGGAGGACTCTCAGATCCTCTGGACTGCCGCCCAACCAGAACCGAACCCATACAAGGAAGAGTGGCGTCATCTTGTTTCCGCAATTCTTTTAGACGCTCCATACAATGAAGCTGTTCGCGGAGCTCAAGCGAGTCTTGTCACAGCAATGGGTCGTTTTGCTGCACACACAGGAAAAGCTGTTACGTACGACGAGATGCTTGTCATGCCTGATGACATGACAGCAAGCGTAGCTGGCATGAATGAAAACTCAGTTGCGCCCGTGCTCGCTGATGCCCATGGTGTCTACCCAGTGCCAATGCCCGGAAAATATCGTTACGAATACCGCGACTAATTGGGCTGTTGAGGCCAGTGGTCATATGTGCGGCAGTGATTGATTGCAGGCTGCTGCACGAAGGTCATTAAAAACGAAAGAGTTCATTGGCATAAAACACGCATGGTTATGTACGAACCAAAACGTTTCTGTACAAAAACATTTCGTGTTCGTGCAAAACAAGGTGTGGCTTCTTTTGTTGGCCACATTCTCTGGCGCGTGACTCAATTTAAGTCTTGGTGACTACTCACGAAAGGAGTAGCATCACGATCATTGGGGATGTGGGGGACTTGTCTATCTTTAGCTCATTGCTAGTTCGCGCACCCTTTGATTTTATTTTTTGTGTCATTGGAGGTGTCTTATGAGAGTTATAAAAGAAGATTGTTTAGATGGATCGAATAGAGTTCGATCTGGTTTTACGCTGATTGAACTGCTCGTTGTGATTGCAATCATTGGGGTGCTTGTCGGTCTTCTGCTTCCTGCTGTTCAGCAGGCAAGAGAAGCAGCACGTCGAATGAGCTGTGTGAACACAATGAAGCAAATAGGCTTGGCCTCGCACGGCGTGCTCGATGCAAAGAGATCGTTTCCGCATGCATACCGTAATGAAGTTATCAATAATCAGCGATATAGAGGCACGCTTTTCTTTTGGATCCTTCCTCATATGGAACAAGGGAATTTTTACACGCAGGCCTCACCGGATATGCATAAAAACAATCGTTTTCCGAATACTGAAATTAGAAATGGTCAGGCATTGCATCATGAAATGCCAGCCTACTACTGCCCGTCAGACGTAACAAAAAATTATTTTAATAATGAAAATGTAAGTCCTCCTGCGTGGGCTCTAGCAAACTATCTGCTGAACTATCAACTCTTTGTTGGAGACTATGACGGAACAGAATATCGAGACCAGCCCCCTTGTAAAGATTCTGACGTGACAGATGGATTTTCTAATACGGTTGCTTTTGTAGAGACCGTACGAAAGTGCGGTGGAAATGCTACGAACACAGGCAGTGGTGCAGGTAATATCTGGACCCATGGTGATTGGAACGTGCAGTATCAGCCGATGTTTGGTGGTGGAAAAACCCATTCAACGGGAAACAATACCAATAGTTTGACCACTGGTATTGGCTCGGCGCCACAAAACAATCAGCAACGAGTGGGCTGTAACTGGCGACGTAGACCAGGAGCTCTGCATACGGGGACAATGACCACCGGGTTTGCTGACGGCTCGGCGAAAAGCATCTCATTGCCAATTGATGGAAACGTCTGGTGGAATCTCGTGCAGCGTGGAGATGGGCAGGTTGTTAGCGACTACGAATAATTCTTGGCCAGATCAGGCTTGTCGAGTGGTCGTTACTGACCATTCGGCAAGCCATTCTTTACTTCTGCCTCGTGAACATCATCTATTCGCACATCATCGAAAAGAGAAACAAAATGAGATTAGTAATATTAGCCCTGGCGTGCACTTCAATCATAGGTGGGGCGGGCTGCAGCCGTGAGGTACGATCAACGGTGAGTGGCAAAGTGGACTATGACGGCCAGATGCTGAATTCCGGATATATCCTGTTTCAAGTCAACTATCTGGTGACGAAAGGCGCTGAGATAGCGAGCGACGGGAGTTACGTGGTGGATGGTCTGCCCTTCGGGTCTGCTGCTGTTTCCATCTGTGTTGATGAGCCGCCACCGCCACCACCTGAAGGTATCGAGCCAACAGCGATTCCTGGGACCTACGAGGAGAATCCGGTATTGATTCCGATGAAATATGACTCGCTTGAAACATCCGGGATCACTGTGGAGGTCGCTATGCCAGAACAGACATTTGATATTCATCTCGAGAAGCCAGAGAAGAAAAAGCGGAAGTAGTGGAGGTGTTAGGCATTTCTCGATGTACTTCTTTTTGTCCGACAATGAACACTTCTGGTCATATTATGGCTGGTGCAAGTCAGAGTTCTCAGGAAGTGCTTTGTTTCTTAGAATCTTTTTATGAAAGCTCTGCTGCCCGTTGCTACAGGTAATGAAGAAATTGAATTCTGTGCGCTCGTAAATGTACTGAGACGTGCCTCCATCGATGTCACTGTGGCGAGTGTCGAATCACTCGGAACGGTGGTGTTGCAAAAAGGACTGCGGATAGTGCCGGACGTAAGTCTTGAGCACGTTGCCCACGAGGAGTGGGACGCTGTTGTGATGGCAGGCGGCGTGCCCGGTGCCATGAATCTCGGAGCGTCAGAATCATTGAAGGCAGTCATTCAGCGACATCATGCTGCTGGTGGTCTTCTTGGTGCAATCTGCTTATCGCCTGCGTTAGTGCTGAAGCCTGCCGGCGTTCTTGAACGAGCCAAAAAGGTGACCGGGAACCCTTTGGCAATCAAGACACCGGATCAGGTGTGGCCAGTTGATGCATTCACACAGTTGCTTGGCGACGCGTTTGATCCGAATCTCCGGGTCTGTGTGGATCGAGACAATAATATCGTGACATCACAAACACCGGGGACAGCTATTGAGTATGCGTTGGCGATCGTTGAGTTGCTTCGGGGCGAAAAGGTTGCGAGTGAAATATCAGACTATTTTCTTGTGAAGACGTAACTGTTTCACAGTGAGTAAATAGTCGGAGAGAGAAGAGCGGGTAGAGCATTTTTTTGTTTTAGAGAAGTAGGGGAGCAGAAATGGTGCATTTAAATCGGTGTTGTGTGTTGATTGTTGTATTGGCTTGTATGAGTGCCAAAGATATCATT
>JAUWWJ010000493.1 GCA_030616935.1 Planctomycetaceae bacterium | reverse complement strand
TTCATGTGTTCAAGGCGAGCCAATTGAAGTTCGATTGCTCGGATGGATTCAAAATATTCCTCAAGCTTTTGCTTATCACTTTGGCCTAGCTGCCTCTTTAAATCACGTGCATCATCAAGCACGAGACTCGTCACATCTTTGTAGCGATTGATCTCGTGTGTTGAAAACAGCCGCTGATACATCTTTCGTGGATCACGGATTGACGGCGCTACATGACCGGTACCAAACCAGGAAATATTGTCGAAATAGATCGACTCTTTGTTATCCGTGTGATTGTTGCAGCTAAATTCCAATGTTTTAAATGGTGTCTGCTGACCAATATGATCGGCCACAATATGGTCAAGTGTTCGTGCGAGCGGCCATGCAGAATCTTTTACTTCGAACGGTTTGGCACTGCTTAAATAACAGGAGGCACACTGAGCGTGGACATCGGTGCCATTCTGAAACTGCCTGTCCATTCCGGTAATGAGTGTGATTTGATCTTTCAGCCCCTCGAGCGGTTGCATCGTTGGTGTCAGGACATCAAGCGGCTTGAGTGACTGATTCGGGTCTTGCTCGCCAAGAGACTTCATCACATTGCCCAAATTTCCCTTTGGGATGATGTGGTCTGACTCTCCTGGAAAAAAGCCGCGCCTAACAACTCCGATTGGCACATAGAACTGCACCATTCGGAGTGGCGACGTGGTTACGGACCTAGCCCTCGCCACACCTTCCAGCCATGGAAGGCCAAGGGCGGTACCACCAACACCTCGTAAAAATCTTCTCCGCGTCGTTCGCATTATGGGCTCCTAAACGCCGGACTCACCACGACACCCTCGATGATACCTTGGATTTTATACCCGTCGCCAGCTGTTGTCGCGATAATATCTTCAATATCAACGTTATCCCAAGGCGTCAACTGACGACCCAGTGCAAATGAAAGCAGGTGTTTTGCAAATGCCTTCACGAAAATCGCATCCTCTTTGAGGATTGCTTTCTTGAACTCTGCGATAGTTGTGAATTCATGCTGACGAAAAAGCTTTCCTGAGGAATCCACTGGACGACCATTTCCATATGTCGACCGCCACCGCCCAACAGCATCGTAGTTTTCAAGTGCAAACCCCAGCGGGTCGATCTGCTCATGGCACCCACGACAATCTGCACGTTCTCGATGGACACCAAGCCTCTCACGCAAAGTCAATGTCTCTGCTTCTATCCCAGTGTCCTCCGGCAAGGGAGGGACATCGGCCGGTGGGGGTTTCGGCGGATCATTAAAAATCACTGACGCGAGCCACGCTCCTCGTGAAATTGGCTGGGATCGCTCAGGGTTCGAAAGCATGGTCATAACAGCCGCATTGGTAATGACCCCACCACTTCGCATACCTTCTGTTGAGGTACGTTGAAATGCAAGACGACCGGGCCCTGAAGGCTTTGCTGATGCAACTTCAAGACCAAGTTCAGCATACGCTTTGTTGAGCTGTTGTGATCGGTATGTGAAATCAGAATGAATGAACTGGGTGACGGGCAGGTTCTCGAGAAGAACCGCCTCAAACAGCAACAATGGCTCAAGCATCATGTGCATACTGAGACGATATTTTGAGAAATAAAACTGAGGAAATAACTCTGGGTCAGGGGTTGATGAGATCATTCGATCGAGCTGAAGCCACTGCAAAGGAAAGGCATCACAAAATCTCTTCAGCTTTTTGCTTTTCAGCATTCGCTGTACTTCATTGCGAATCCCCTGCTCATCATCGAGCAGGCCGACTCCTGCAGCAGAAAGAAGCTGCTCATCAGGAATACTGCCCCAAAG
>JAUWWJ010000400.1 GCA_030616935.1 Planctomycetaceae bacterium | reverse complement strand
ATTATTTATTCATTGACTGAACTCGTTCATGATGTACAACTTCGAGGAATCCAAGGGGGGCGGCGACGTGAGGGATCGACAGTCGACGGGTTCACCTGTGGCTTGGATGTCCCCCCCGTCTTCGAGGTAAATATAATTTCCTGTTCGTTTCATGCTTGGCTGCTTGGTAGTGGCTGCTCAGAGTTTGTATTGCAATCCTGCCTGTAGCAGACAAATTGAAACTGTTTCCCAAAACCTGAATACCGGGAAGATTCCTGAGGGACTCCGTACTCAACTGGCCTGTTTTTGGTCACCTTTTGCGACGCATGCAATGATATGAGGATACGTCATGGTCCTTGAATCCAATCGTCAAAAGACAGCGCAGTGCCTCATTGGTTGCGGTGCAAACGTAGGTGCCCGACGAGAGCAACTTGACCAGGCAATCGACATGCTTCGATTTATGCCAGGTGTTCAGCTCATACACGTCAGTGAGTTTTTAGAAACACGGCCTGTGGGGGGCCCACCTGGACAACCTCCCTATTTAAATGCTGCTTGTCTCATTGAAACAACCTTTGAGCCCGCGGAAGTACTCGACATGCTTTTGGCTGTCGAAAACACGCTCCAACGGTCTCGGGAAATACGATGGGGTCCACGAACAATTGACCTGGATTTGCTGATCTACGATGACTGTGTCCTGAAGACCGAACGCCTTCAGGTTCCACATCCACGAATGACAACGCGACGGTTTGTTCTTGAGCCAGCAGCTGAAATTGCCGCCGACCTCAAACATCCAGTGTCCGGCTGCACGATTCGTGAACTTCTTGAGAACATCTCACAACCTCACCTTCATGTCGCTGTAGTGGGCATTCCGGGGAGTGGTGCGCCGGAAATTGCTGATGCGGTAGCTGATGTGACACTTTCGAGGTTGATTCATGCACCTGCTCCTCTTCCGATAAATGCTGTGGGCGATTTATCCGAGCAGCAATTATTGACAAAAAAAAACCCTACAGGGCAGTTACTCCTGTTATCTCAGAAATATGCAGATCCTCTTTTGAAGGCCAATTGGCCTGATGGCCCACATGGCACTGTCACCGATTACTGGATTGAGTCCATTCGACTAGCCGCAGAAAACAACCCCACAATTGATACGAATGAGCACTTCGAGGACGCCTTTACATCAATCAGCCAAGAAACAGTCGCCCCCCATGTGATCCTGCTTCTCAATGTGAATCGCCAAACGCTATCAGAAAGAATTGCCTATCGGGCTCACGCGGCACAACAGAGTGATATTTTTTCCGATTTAGTTGCAGTGCAAGCAATGACGACTACCGATCAAGGCATTGCAACATTGCTCACGTTGCAGGAGCGCTTCATAGATTGCTTGCTACGCACTCAGGACACACAATGCTGCGCGAAAGCAGTTATACAACTTGACTCCGATGATCTTGGAAAGGCGGCTCTTGATGCCGTTGCCGCCATTGAGGGCATCTCGTAAACATGGCGACACCACTGGTTATTCATAATCGTAATGTCATGCGAGAACTGATTCTCTCAAGTCGAACGATGGGACGGCGCATCGGTTTTGTTCCCACGATGGGAAGCCTTCATGCGGGACACACTTCATTAGTTGATCAAGCAGTTGCTGAATGTGACGACGTTGTGACCTCAATTTTTGTGAATCCAAGTCAATTCGGACCACAGGAAGATTTTGAGAAATACCCGAGAGATTTTGATGCTGACTTCAATCTGTTAGCTCGGCATAACGTTCGCTGGATTTTCGCGCCTGATGTTCATGAAATGTATCCACCTGGTGATTCAACCCGTATTGAGATCGGCGGACCAGCTGAGCCTTACGAGGGAACGTTACGGCCAGGCCATTTCTCTGGCGTCGCAACGATAGTTTTCCGCCTTCTTCAGGCTGCACCATCGCATGCTGTCTATTTTGGTGCCAAAGATTGGCAGCAGGTTCTTGTTGTACGGAAAATGGTGCATGACCTCCAACTCGACGTGGAGGTTATGACATGTCCAACAGTCCGAGACACAGACGGCCTGGCGCTGAGTTCTCGAAACACCTACCTGAGTGAGTCTGAAAGAAATCGAGCCCAAACTATTTACGCTGCTCTCAAACAAGCAGAACAAAACTGGTGCCGTGGGTTGGCAATCGATACGATAGAGCAGAAGTTAAGAGATATGCTTTCTGCAAAAGAGATCCAGATTGACTACGCGGATATTGTTCATGCTGAATCTTTGAAAAAGATTTCTGAAGTGAGTCAAAATACACCTGCAATTTTTCTCATTGCTTGCCGCCTCGGCTCAACACGATTGATTGATAACATTCTCCTGCCATCACAGGCTTTATCTTCGTGCTAACAACACTTTTTCATATACCAACAAAAATCTCACTTGGTTCAGCATCCCTGCCGCTCTTTGGATGGGGTGTATTCTTTTTCATCTGGCTGTTTCTCGGCGCCACGGCATTTGTATTCACGAGTCGACAAAAAGGTTATCCGGAGGCCATCAATTCTCTTCTCTTTCCACTGGCAATAAGCGGTGCCGTAATTGTCTGGGGGCTGCCTGCCCTAGACGATGGCCGTGGGATTCCTGTGCGCGGATACGGAACAATGCTCATCGCGGCGGCAGTTGCTGGCACATGGCTGTCGATTATCCGCGGACGAAGGGTGGGCATTGATGCTGATTCGATCATTGCCCTCGGGCTTGAGGTTTTCCTCGCTGGAATTGTCGGTGCGCGAATCTTTTT
>JAUWWJ010000224.1 GCA_030616935.1 Planctomycetaceae bacterium | reverse complement strand
GAACATGAAGGAGAGATGAGATACAAGCCTCGACACCCCTTGAGGGCTATGAACAACCTCACTTGACCGGCTACGACTTCATCAAAAACAATGACAAGATTCAGGTTGTACTCCTACTCGAGGAGCCATTATCTCCTCTTTTATACTTTGATTAAATTGGGGCATACATGTATTGCCATCCAATCCTCCGGGCTGACAACTGGTCTCGAGCGTACAACTACCTTCAAAAAGTTCGGGGTGTTGGTTATGAAATTCTCTCAACGTATCTGCTGGAGTAGTCTGGGGCTTAGCTTTGTTGTTGCCTCAATCGGATGTCTCAAGCCAACTGATTCTGGAACAACCGAGCCAAGGGTTCAGACCCGCAAGACAATTGGCAAAACAACTCAAAACGTATTGGAGCTCAAAGCAGCCACTGAGGCAGGGGGCGTCCCCGCTTCAATGGCTGTCACCAGTTCGGCAATTGGTGTGGCTGCTGATGCCTACCGTACCAGCGTTGGAACGATGGCCGTGCTGGCAGTTGAGCAAAGGATGCAGATGCATCAGGCTCAATTTGGCGAACTACCCAAAAACTATGAAAGCTTTATGGCCGACATCATTAGCCCCGGCAAGCCTGATGGCTTGCAACTGCCGATGCTGCCGTACTACCAAGAATATGCCTACGATCCGACCAGCCACAAACTGATAGTCGTAGAATTTCCCAACAAAAAAAATCCATGAATCCATGGTTAGAAGTAGTGGCGAACATTTCGTGGCGGGGTGCCCCAACGTCTGACATTGCAGCAAAGCAATAAATTGAGTCACACAACCATGAATAAAAAACTTTCTCACCTGTTCTTCGTGATCTTCACGCTTTTAGCAACGTCACCCTTCTCGCATGGGCAGACGCAACAGCCCACTGACGAACAGCTGACACGAATACTCAAACGTTTTCCTGAAGTGGACAAGGATAAAAACAGCAAACTGTCTACGGAGGAGTTCGAGGCCTTTCGCCAACAGTTTCACAGATCCAGGAAGAATAGTAGGCGCCCAGCCGTAGCAACAGAACCGATGCAAGGTGGAGATACAAAACTTTGTGAGACACTCACGGAAATGAATGCACGGTTCAAGAATGTTGAGGTGGTGCTTCTTGAGTGGCCTGATGAGCTCCATAAGAATCTTGGCAAAATGACAAAACGTGCTTTGATGACACGGCCGGTGGAGAAAGTCGAGGGGAAGTTACCGTTGCTTATTAATCTGCATGGTGGAGGGCCGCGTTGGTTTAACATGAGTTTTCAACAGCAGCTTGTGATTGCGCAACAGATGGGGATGAAGCGAGGGTTTGATTTGGCGGAACTTGCAGGGAAGAGGCTGATTGTGCTTGATCCCAACACGATGGAACGTTGGGATGCTGATTCGCTCGATACGATGCTTGATTATGTGTTGGAAACCTACCCTGAGATTGATAAGGATCGTGTGTATGTGATGGGCTACAGCGCGGGAGGAGGAGCGACTTGGAGATGGATCAATCAATCACCTGATCGTTTTGCCGCGGCTGCACCTTGCGGTTTTACGGGAGGCAGTGCTCAGGATGACGCGAAGAAGCTTACCAAGTTGCCGATTTGGGCAATGGCGGGCGGCGATGATGGAAAGAATCCAGCCGGGATTCGAAACATGGTCGAGCGACTGAAGTCGGTAGGAAATGGAAACGTTAAACATACGGAGTTTGAAGGAGCGGATCACCGCGCGGGGGGCAAGGCAGTGTTTGGTACGGTTGAATTGGTGGATTGGATGCTAGGGTTCGAGCGACCGAAAACCATGGAGTGAAAAATCTCGGCACTCGATCCAGAGCCAAAAATAACCTTCCTAAACCAATCACCTTGGTGGGAATATTCATTCGCTGGAGAGAAAAAAGACAGCGAGGTACCGTCATCTCAAAATGAAAAATCCTAGGTCGCACTACAGACTTCATGGTGGGCATGAAACTGTGTGGCAGTATGGTTGGGGGCGGTTGTAGACGTGTCGGAAAAACTAGATACGTGCCGCGACACCCACTCACGAACAGAAGCTAAAATACTTGACCAGTGGCGACCTCATCAAAAACAATACGAAAAGTTGTGTTGTGCTCTTACTTGAGGAACTCTCTTTTTTTATTCGCGATTTATTTACAACACATACGAAAATTCTGTTCAATTATTATCGGCTAGGTTTTTTCTGAGCTCACGCTGCATTTCTTTCACTACAACAACTATCTGGCAAACACGATTTTCCTGCAACTAATGATTGACGATCATGACAAGCAAACACGCACCCTTGAATACTGCCTCCGCATAAGTACTTTTTTCTGTTTTTCTGGTTGGGCATGGGGACATCTTTACTGGGAGCCGACATACACGTCTATCTTATGGAGCGAGACAACTTTTGAATGGTTTCAAAATTTCGGCTACACATGGGAAGACTTTGCAGGCACTGGATCAAATGATGGTCTTATTCAGAAATGCGTCCATTGCATTGGCTGGCTTTTCCTTGGGGCTTCCATTCTCAGCTTCTCAGCCACACGGAATTCATGGATTCAACTAGGATTCATATCATTGAGTTCTGTTCTCATGGCTGCCGTTGCAGCTGCGAAATATATAAAGTCAGAATTTGAATTTCCCATGTTGATTGAACATGGAGGACAGGTCTTAAGCCCAGTCCTACTGGTGACGGCATTGACTTTAGGCGCTCGGCACCGAGTTACTGTGAACGCGGCGATCATTGCTGTTGTAATGACTTTTGCAGGACATGGACTTTATGCAGCCGGTGTCTGGCCAACGCCATCCACCTTCATCGGAATGACTCGTTCAATTTTTGGTTGGGACTACACCACCACAAAAGTGTTTTTACGAGTGGCTGGCTTCCTCGATTTCATCGTGTGTTGTGGCATGTTTATCCCCACCTTGAGGCGATCTTGTGCTTTGTATGCTTTTTTCTGGGGACTTATAACCGCAGCAGCCCGACCCATAGCTGGCATGAGTTGGGACTTGAACTATTGGGGTGCAGATCAGTTTCTGCCTGAATTGGTCTACCGATCCCCTCATTGGTTCATACCACTCTTTCTTTTTCTGTACTGGACATTCACCGAATCTCAAAATGCAGTCGTTGCACAAAAATCAATCGTAGACGAACCCCGACCAGTCTGATCGCAGAGTAACGTGATTTTGAGTACTATATCTTGTCGGATGAATACCGTTCTTTAATCTTTGGATTCGCTATGAAACATTCATTTTTCCTTCTGTTCCTGAGTTTGCTGGTCACTAATTTTGCCGTGGCTCAAAAACGAAAGGATGTCGATTTATCAATTCCAGATGTTGAACGCAAAGATGTAATTTGTTTCACACTCTATACCGTTTCTGATAACACCCTGAAGCTAACGGCCCAGCTTTATCCCCTGAACAGTGACGACCCAAGAATCGCTCGGCTAGAAATTGAAAAAGATGGCAAATGGGTGAAGGTCGCAGAAACGAAAGTCATAGAGCAAGGCTGGACAGCTCCGTTCCGTGTTGAAA
Organism: Planctomycetaceae bacterium; assembly: GCA_030616935.1. The sequence continues at coordinate 759 of JAUWWJ010000224.1, read as the reverse complement.
ACTGGAATGACACCACATCGTGGCGGTACCGCGTTCGCCATGGTGATCAGGCAATCTACACCGGAACTATCTGTAAAAATCCGAAAGATAAAGATGAAATAATCATTGCCGGTTTTACTGGCAATTCTATTCGAAAGGCTCATGGAGGAGACATCTCCCGACAAGATATTATTGACAATATCAAACGAGTTAATGCCGACATTCTTTTCTTCTCAGGTGACCAAGTTTACGACCATAAACGTCACTACGCTGCTTGGCTAAAGTTTGGAAGAGACTTTGGAGAAATCATTAGGAACTGTCCCACCATTTGCTTACCTGATGACCACGATGCTGGTCAGCCCAACCTATGGGGAGAGAGTGGGAAGATCTCAACACTTCCTGGTGCGGCCGACGGTGGCTACGCGCAACCTGGGGAATACGTTCAAGAGGTCGAGAGGGCTCAAACGAGTCATCTTCCGGACCCAGTGGACCCACACAAAATTGCACAGGATATTGGCGTTTATTTCACAAATCTCAACTGGGGAAACGTTGACTTTGCCATTCTTGAAGATCGTAAATTTAAAACAGGACCCGCCGGCCGGGTTCCAAAACAAGGCCCACGTCCTGATCATATTCGGAACCCCGAGTATGACCCCGCAAGTGTCGATATCGAAGGTGCTGTTTTACTCGGTCAAAGACAACTGGCTTTTCTTGACGCATGGGCGCAAGATTGGACAAATGCGAAAATGAAAGTTGCCTTATCTCAAACTATTTTTTGTG
>JAUWWJ010000511.1 GCA_030616935.1 Planctomycetaceae bacterium | reverse complement strand
ACAACTCCAGACACGACACGACCATCCGTAAGTAGAAATTGCACCATGCGATAGTCATCATCAATTTTCAACGATGGATCAAGAATCTGAAGCAGGAGATCTTTCCCGCGAAGTTTCTTTACGCTTTTGACCAAATCCGGCCCCAAATTGACACCATGACCTGCTGCTACATGACACTGAGTACACTGCGCTTTGGCAAAGGCATGCATGCCTCGTGACAGTGTTTCCTCATCCTGACTAGTCGCAACTGTAGGGAAATCGTCTGCTTTCCACACGTTCACCAAGGTCGGTCTGCATGCATCGAGCAAACGCTCAGCTTCCGCCTGATCATGTGCGACAACCATCTTGCCGTTCATCACAATCCAGTGACCAGGGAACGTACACACATATGGGTACACTCCTGGTTCTTGTGGTGCTTCGAAACGCAGAACATGCACCAATGATTTGCGCGTTGGACCAATCATGGGGGTCGCTTCAAGAATCAAATTCTTTTTTTCTTCCGGTATGAAATCACTCGTTGCATTTTTTGGGTCACGAGCCATTGCATTTGCTGCCACACCAACCTCCTCCATTGCACCTGGCTGAACAAGAACAAGATTGTGGTCGGTTGCATCTGGATTCAGAAAAACAAGTTTGACAGGTTGACCCGGACGAACGCTAAATTGCTTATTTGTAAAAAGCATTCGTTCTGGCTCACATGAAATTCGCACCTCAACTGTCTCTGGACGCCTATCAAACGCTTTGTCCTTCCCCGCTGCTTTGGGCTCCTGAATTTCAAGAGACCGCCGTGCCCGTTTCAGGAGGGCCGGGACAATACTCTTCTGATCGTTTTGCCAGTGTTGTTGGAGTGGTTGTGATTCAAGTGCACAGACAGCTGCATAGGCAAGATGTCCACCGATTGGTTGACGAAAGATACTCAGCACAGCATCCAGCGCTTCTCGTGTTCCAATCCAACTCGCTGCAATAGCCGCCTCCATTCGCACAAGACCAGAGGAATCTGTAGCAGCATTCAAAAGAATCTCATGCCGATCCGGTAGGGAGTTGTGCCAATATCGTAGCTGCCGAATTGCAGCAGCCCGTGCATGGTGATCGGTATCCGAAGCCAACCCAACAAGAAGTTCGGGCCTGACCACACCAAGTGTTGAAAGACATGCCATTCCCTCTGCAAGCGAGCGGGCTCTCTTAGGATCATTATCCTTAAGACTATCAATCCAGTCGTTGACTGCTGCTGTAGCGAGCGTTTTGTCACGGCTGGCGAGTTCTCGCGTGGCAAGATATCGCACACGAAACTCTCGGTGGCCCAAGAGTTCTGCCAGTTTTCTCTCTGGCATTTCCTGAAGTTGTGGTACGTCTGAAACCTTGCCTTTTTTTGCAGTCACTCGCCAGATACGGCCAGACTCTCGGTCGCGACGGGAATCCCTCAACGAGTATTGTGCGTGTCCCTTTACAGGGTTGTACCAATCAACAACAAAGAGATCTCCACGCGGACCAAAATGAAGATCCACTGGGATGAAACTGAGGTTTGTTGAGAAAATCAGATCACTGACGTATTGCTCGTTGAAGCCAAACTCATTTTCAATCCAACGATGAATTTCAATTCGGTTTGTGGGTT
>JAUWWJ010000095.1 GCA_030616935.1 Planctomycetaceae bacterium | reverse complement strand
GTCAGTTTAAACGAAAAGCAACTGAGCGGAACTCTCAAGATAGGGGCGTTAACTATCTTGAATCCAGCCCACAACTCAACACGGTGTTCAGCTGATTATCCCCCGGCTACTTCATTCCGTCTCGGGCCCTCTGTATGGTCATGGTGCATGGCCTACAACGCAATACTCTGGTCGCCATTTGGATCTTCGTTTGTGACACTTTGATAAAACTGGCCGCTTGCCGTCAGATTGCCGTCATCATCAAAGAGTGCGGAAGAGCAGCCATTCGGGTCGTCGCTTTCGAACGAGAACCAGGCATAGCCGGCAATCCAGTTCTGCTGCTCCATCCAGGGCAGTACGTTCTGCATAAATGCAAGGACATCTTCTTGCGTGACGGAATTCTCTCCCGGTGTTTTTGCACCCCAGTCTGCAAGAGCAAACTCCGTAATCAATAAGGGCCTCTGCCCGTACGCTTTGTAGATGTCCATCATCCGCTGTTTGAATGCGATAGGACTGGCACCTCCATACCAATGCACACCAATGTAATCTACGCGGTACCCACGTTTGTCAGCCGCCTTCATAAAGTCACGCATCCACGTGCCTCTCACACCCTGTGTACTGTCATCAATATCGCTCAACGGATTCGCGCAAGCCGGACTGCATAGAGGAACATGAAGTGACTCCAATATGGGCCAATATTTTAAGGCTTCTGTATAAGGCATGTTCGCTTGCTCGGGTTTGTCCGGCTCATTGAAACCTAATATCCGATGTACGTCGCCCGACTTGATCTTCGGGACAATGTGCTTGTTTAAACGCTCGCGCAATTCGTCTGCTTCCCAAGCGCCCCAAACCATTGGTAGGAATGCACTATTGGTGGGCTGTTGCTCGATCAGTGCCGTATCCCACGAATAATTCCAATACGGTCTTATCGCTTGTATTTTTGGGATATTTTCTTCCCAAGAACCGTCATTATCTTTTTGTCGAAGTGTGAAACAGATCCCCTTTTTTCCAGGCAGTCTAAGTGACTTTTTTATTGGAGCGGTATCGAGATGAATATCGACTTGGTTATTGGGTGCTAGTCTCGCAATCTGATCCTTTGCAGCTGTCGCTGGTTGCCACCACCAGCCCTTCTTATCCCAACATTGTCCAAAACTGTAGTCGGCAAGCAGGGTGTAGTAGGCAGCAAGAGCGCCATCTGTATCACCCTTCTTAAGAAGTGCCTCACCTTTAAGAAACGTAATGGTTGCTAATTCGTTAAGGTTGGCAAATTTTTTGGCTTTATCTGCAGAAGGAAATGCGATCAGGGTCTTGTTAATCTCTTTGGCCTTTGCTCCCCACCTTTGTGTGGCCCGACTGGCGAGTGTTTCAACAGCATCCCAGTCTTCATCAGCGAACGCCTCCCACGCTTTTTCTGTGACTTGCCACGCTTCTTCTGCACATGCTGGAGTGAGAAAAAGAGGAATCAAGAGAATGTGAATGAGGGAGGATTTGAACATAGTGAATGGTTGTCAATACCGTTGTTTGTCCGATACCGAGTCCTAGAGAAATCACTTAATCGTTTGTGTCTGTTCAACTTCACAGTTGGTTTTAGAGACTCAATCCAAACATGTGTGTGGCCCAGATCCTTAAGGAAGTGAGAGATTGGTGACTCGTATACTTTCCTGTATATAACCAGATTATCTTATTTAGATAGTTGCGGATCAGGAAATGTCCAGGAACCATCAAGGACTTCTTTTTTTGGCTGATACATGCGAACGACATAGTTCCAGCCCGGGGTGATCGGCAGGTAGTTGGGGCTCGTAGGATCACCACCAAAGTGAATGGTGACGGTACCATCTGAGTTTTTCTCTGCTGTCACGTTATTGACCGAGTAAGCGTTCAGGCTATTTTTCTCCATAAAACCTTTTGCATTGTAAACAGTCACTGAGACAAATCCGTCTACAGGAACCTGTTCAGTAATAACTAATTCATATGGAGTCTTACCATCATTTTTTTCTGGTACGACATTCACATACGTGGCAGCTTCTTCAGGATTCCCGCCCCAACCATAGGCCGTTCCAAGAAGATGACTGATAGGATTCAACTTTGATTTGTCACCGAACATTCCATTGGTGTTGGGCTTGGTTGACGCCAAGACATTTATCGCGTCGCGCACTTTCTCAAGCGATGTCTCGTCCCAGTCCGGAACGTCAAAACTCCCCTTCTCCGACTGTTTAGAAGTAATTTTAGACTGCAGAGAATTTGCAGCCTCAATATCTTTTGGGTCATTCGCATCAACAAATGTTCTGAAAAGAATAAAGACGTAGCGAGTACCAATTTTTTTTCGTGAAAACTCAAATGTGCCTGCTTCATGGACGACTGGCTGCATCGAATGATCTTGATTAATAACCAGCATGGAAAGAAAGCGACCATCAGAATCTGGCTTGATGACAGTGAGTGGTGAGGCATCAAGATCGAAAACTCCAGCAGAATAAAGAGTATCACGATTCATCCTGATAACGTCTTGTTTATCAATAGGTGTTGGCTGCCGTATGTGAAAAAATTTACCAAAGGCTCCTTGGTCGACGTACCGTTTAAACGTGAGGTCAGTTTCGGCACGGACAAAGTTATCGACGTTTACGGATTCTGTTGCATGTGCATTATCAAGCCAGCAGCAACTCAAAAATCCTGCGAAGAATGTGATTGCTAACAAAGATAAAGATCGTGGCATGATAAAATTCCTTTATGGTTTTTGAGTCTCTCGCTTAGTGATTATAAATTATCCTTCAATAATTCTTTTCCAACGCCCTGTTACGCATCAGCTCTTTGTAGCTTTTCGCTTTTTCATAAGTTGTTTCTTTTTCGCAGCCGCCGCGGCATTGTAGTCCTCCATGGAAACATTTGTGGCGGCGGGAAGCTTCATAAAGTCCTCGACATTGGGAAGAGGGATCCATGGGTTCTCTGTTGGATATACATCAAGATTGGCATTGAGATCTTTTCCAGTCAGGGTTTTGGAGGTGACACCGTTTTCTGGAACGTCTAAACCTGCCACCCACACGATGGCGTTGAGAACAATTTTTCGGAAGTCATCAATGGCCCAATTACGGTGATAGTGGCCACCAGTGAATCCAACACCACGTCCACCATCTTCGCGCTCAATTCCCCACATCAGGGTTTGTGTTTTGCCGATGCCATCGACACCGTGTTGGTTCCAGAGGTTAATGACACGTTTGAGCCGATCCGGGGTTGGAACGGCCGTAACGAGGTCGAGGACGTGGCCGCGATCTTTTTGAAATCGCATGTTGTAATAAAATTCGTCGTAGGCGCGGACCAGGTCAGAGACGCCATTTGAGATTGGGTGGTCGGGGAGTGCGCGGAGATCAGCAACCCAGTGAGGGTTTACTGACCAACCGGTTTCCATGGCCGCACCGATCCAAGGCCGAAAGAAACGTTCGCCTTCTTCAGGGCTCGGGTGAACGGCATAGTGCATGAACATCAAACCGACGCCAGTCTTGGCAAGCTGATCGGCTTTCTCCCAACCATGGCTAATAACCTTGGTGCCATCGGAGTAAATGATGACGGCATCGATTTCGCTAAAGACGGACTCATCTTCGGGCCAACCGTTGATGACACTGGCATGAACATCGAGGCCGCTTTGCTCGTTGAGGGCTTTGGCAAGGAGTTGGCAGCCAGCGTTAAATTCATGCTCGCCCGATTTGTGAGATCGCTCACCTGCGAGAAAGAGAATATTGGTTGTCTCTCCGTGTGCAGTAGAAAGTCCGAAGGCAATCGACCAGATCACGAGCAGCGAGAAAAAGAATTTCATATACATCAGATTTTCCAACGGTGGTTATACGGACACTTCATCGATTCTAGCACGAAATTTTCCTGGGATCGGCAGCATTACCGAGACCCAGTGGAATACAACGCGAGACCACTTCGAAGCAATCCTTTTCACCTTCTTCGCAGTACCAAACAGGTGTACGAGCTACTGAACTACTCAGGCATTGCTGAAGAGTGATGTTCGACAATCATCCAGCGTTCACCATTCCAGCGGTAAACGAAACTGAATCGTGCGGAGACGGATGTGCCATCTTTGAAAGAGAAGGTGTAGATGCCAGAGTTGATAGCAATTTCACCAAAGGTCCGCACATTTCCCTCATCAATTTTTCCTGCCGGACCATTCGCAAGAAAGCGTACAAAATAGTCTTCAATTTCTTCATGGTTGTGCCGAACGTTATTAGACAGCGTTGGCAATAAAATGCCGTTGCTTTCGTAGAGAGCAGCTACAGTTTTAGGATTACCTGTCTGAATAGCAGCATTCCATTCATCGAATAAAGCAGTGATTTCATTTTGGCTCATATCTCATCTCCTCAGTTCAAACGATGAGGCTGTCGCCTCATCAAAAGTATTCATTGATCCTACTCAGGTTGCTCTTAGTCATCGTTGGGATATGAATGTCACGTTTGAAAACCATTTTCATATTCCGGCACTCAGTGATCGTGCATATCTTTATGGAGTCGATAATTTTCTGCAAGAACATTTTTGTAAGGGTTTGTAAAGCCACTAAGAACCGTTCATGCCAGAAAATCTGATCGATGTGCTCACACACGAGCCGGGAGATGCTTCTGTTGGACGGGAATAGTCTTCGTACAAGCGGCTCCTAGCCGCAGGAGCAGCCACTGTCGCAACAGTCTCCCCCTTTGGATGATACCGGTAGAGATATTCCTCCTGAAATAATACGACGCACCGGCTCACCCGTATCAGGATGTTTGGTGAGAGCTTCATCAGTCATTCTTTGAACAACTTCGAACTGAGTCGGCTTCTGGTCAGCTTTTTCAGGAACTGTTTCGTAAACATAAATTGGCATAAGAATTTGAGAAGTAATATGTTTTTTGGAAGAGATGGTGTGTTCAGAGTGTGTCGTCCTTGTTGCTTCTTATTGTTTTTAATCTGGTCGCCTTTGGTCAAGTACGTTCGTGTTTGGGGGTCAAACCTGTATTTATTTTTAGCGTCAGGTTTACCTAAACCCATATCTGTGGATAACGCCACGATATGAGTCCGGTATTCACTTCCATTATCCCACTGAAGACCTAACGTCAGAACCTTGAGGTCTTCTTTGTCTGTTGGAATAAGGCCTTACATGTCCAGATTGTTACTTCTGCATGCGTGCGTTGCAGATAGAAGGCTCTTTGTGACTTGTCCTTTCCAACATAAATGAATTACTTGTTAAGCCTGCGATACTCTTCAGGTATAATTTTTTGTGAGGGCAGCAACTTTGTGTGTTGCCAACTTTGATGTGCTTTCCCATGAAAAGATTTTCCAATGAATCCAGCACAGGCTGCTTCGACATTAAAGACGAAACGATGTGTCCCCTGCGAAGGGGGCGTTGCAAAGTATTCACTAGAAGAAGCTACTACGCAGGTTGCCGCGCTGTCTGCCTGGCGGCTCACCGAGGATGGCACACGAATCCGCCGCGACTGGCAACTCAAAAGCTTTCGCGATGGTATCCGTCTGATCAATACCATCGGTGCTCTAGCCGAGCGTGAGCAGCACCATCCTGACCTCCATCTGGAAGGCTACCGAAAGGTTCGGGTTGAGATTTTTACCCATGCCATCGGCGGCCTCTCCGAGAACGATTTCATACTAGCCGCCAAGATCGATACTGTCTCGCCGCCATCATGACATTGATGACACAAGACGTGCTAGGAGAAATGACCAATGGTTATTCCGCGACCCCACTCGGCGGTCATAATTTTATGTGATTTTTTGCAAGAAGCTATTATTCCACAGTCACTTTTGGAATGACGAATCCATGAATCAGACACCCGGACTCACGGAACGATACCTCTTCTACGATCGTATAGAACAAACTACTCTGGCGACGTCAGTGGAAATGAGCCTTTATCAAGTTCGTTGCCCTTGAGAATTTCCGTTCCATTCGGCTGAAGAAACCCGGAAATAGTCCCCCACCCAAATCCTATTGGACCGGTATTAAAACTTGTCCAGGAAGAAGATACGCCCAGTAACCAACGGCGGCTCCTCCTACGATGACCAATCCAATCAGAAACGACTGCATGGCATAATGACGAACGGCAGGTGTATAGAGATGCTCAAGGCCAGAGCTGGTCTCATTGTGGGCTCTTGTAATTCGCCAAAGTCCACTGAGTGGACCAGAGACAAGTAACAGAAACCCAAGTTCTACTTTTAGAGTAAAGTCAGGGTCTCGCTGGATATAAGCCAAAAATCCTATTGTCAACGTGACAACAATTGCTTGTAAAGAGATGACATCACGAAAAGAGTTTTCTGGTTTTGGGCTCGTCGTGTGAGCAGGAGGCTGCTGAGTAGTTGTCATGAAAAGTAAACCCTTTGATATGCAAGCGGGGTTCTTTCATATAATGAAAGAGGTCGTAAGACGAAAATTTTG
>JAUWWJ010000376.1 GCA_030616935.1 Planctomycetaceae bacterium | reverse complement strand
TCGATGCGAACTGCCTGAATTGATGATTGAAAAAGATCGATTAACGAATTCTCGTGACTCTGGGGGAATTGATGGGTCAAGGAGAGCCTCAGCAAGGTCTACTCCTGCCTGAATCTGTTCGATCACTCTTACCATTGGACCCGTGGCTGCCCCTGCAACTTCCATGCTTCGTAAATACAGTTCAAAGTGGGAGGCAAAGCTACCATTTGGTAATTCGTCTGATTCTTCATCAAGAACTATCTCGTTTATCAAACGGCGAGCCTCTGCATCCGAGGTTGGCGTCCACGGGACAGTCACGCAGGACAGCTGTTGCTGCACTGCTTTCAATAAACTTTGAAAGTCCCACACCGCCCAAATATGAGCTTCCATGAATGCTTTCATTCTTTCGGGACTGGTAACAAGATTATAAATAGGATGCCCGACGAGCCTTTCTCGGGAATCACCAAGTTCAATGCGATAGTCTGTGATGTCGTGTCGAGCCGCTAATTTCTCTGGGGCGTCCGTGGTATTAGCTTCTTCGCAAATCGCCGTACGCATTGAAATTGAATCTGATCCGCTCATTCCGGAAGACTGCTTTCTTTCTAAATTCGACCAATCGATTTATATGCTTTACTGTAGCATCTATTCAAAAACCGACGAGTCTCGGTGTTTGGCGTCTGCCGCAACTGCTTACAGCGGAAGAAATGTTGTTTTACAGCTTGTCTCGAGCGTTCCATCGAGATTGTCGCCGCCAACTGAAGCGGTGGCTTCACCGCTCTCACCAGCCGGCATCCTATACACAAGCTCAAATGTAGATCGTCCACCTGCCGCCAGAGTTTCAATTCCATCGAATGTAATTTCACTCCCATCAATGCGAACACGCGATGGCATTGGATTTCCAACGAGGCGGGCATGATCGGGCAATCGAATAACCAACTTGAGCGAACCAGTTGGGGAATCACCATTATTCAATATCGTACACACGAGCGTGGTTCCACTTCCAACCCGAACAGGATCATCAAGATCTGCCAAACTTAAGCGGATACCAGCTTCCTCGGGTGACCGGGCACGGGGTTCACTGGACTTGATGACAACACATTCCTCATCAGCAACCATAGCTCCTCCTGGCAAATCACTCAGTACCGTTCGCACACAACAACGAGTGCTTGAGGATGAGCTAATATCACCAGTCCCAGCAATACCACGAACATTTATTTGCCGACTTATTGTCTCGTTGACTGCGACCGGCGGAATGGACCAGCTCGCCTTGTTCTGATCAAGTTTATAGCCGTCTGAAGCTTCCAGAGGTGTCAGAAACGGATCCCACACTACTTCAAGTGATGTCTCTCCTGAAGCAGCGGCTCCTACATTCTTGATTGTTACAACAAACTCTCCCACTCCTCCTGCACTTAATTCGGATGGTCCAGCAAGTGTTACTTCAAAGGCTGGACTCACTGGCGGTGATGTTGAAAGTGATGCGACATTCGGCATGGTAGCACTTGGCGCCGCTGTTGTTTCACCATCTCCAGAAGGAGCCGTAATCGGTACTGATACCGGCTCCTTTTGAATCTTGTCATCTTGACCAATGGGTAAGCCAGAACCTGGGACTTGTCCGGCTCCTACTTTTGGCCCAGCCTGCTCCAAAACATTTCCTGCCTGAAGTGGCATTGAGCCTGATTGAGTGCCTCCAAGACGCGGCAAAACAGGAGGACCTGGTGACTGAAGCACTGAGCTTGGCTGGCTATTGTTCTCTTCGGAACGAAAAGATCCGAGCCCCTGTTGCATTGGCGGTTTCGTCGAAGGCAATTGACTTCCCCCTACTCCTGCCTGAGCTGCTGCTGGTGAATTACGAGGCACGGCTTCGACGCAAGCGGTCCCACTTCCCACGGACTTGTTTGTCTGATCCATTATCTCTACTCGATGGCATTGTCTTCCAAGCTCCACCACTTGGAATTCCAACGTCAGCCTGCGTGAGGTGCCGGCTGCAAGCACGATTGTTCCGGACTGCTCAATGGGACTCGATGAAACGGCATGACTCAGGCCCTTGTCGAAATAATCGATGACACGAAGCTCTGATAACTGCGTGCCAGAGCGGTTCACAAGCTCGACCTCAAATGAGACTTTCTCACCAACCGCAGCTTTCTCTGGTCCAGTGAGAAGAACACTCACAGGGTCGTCACCGTACACCGTTCCCGTGTAAAGCAAAAACATACATGCGAGGACAATGAATTTTTGCCGAGTCAAGGACATACTTGCCTCTCTCTTGTTTGAATGGACAGACTTTGTGTTCGGGAATTCACTCTCCCAGTATTTAAAGACTACTTTCCACCACTTGGATTCGCAAAATTGAAATATCAGGTGCGTCAAAAACGCCAGAACTAATACCCTTTGTTCATGATACAGAGTACCTGTAATTCAACAGTTCGAGTGGGACGAAACAGGACACAACGCGCGGACCTAAGAGTCACAAACATATCAAGATGTAATACCATTATGGTGTAGACTTCAGAAACCAACTTCACTGGAAATCTGTACAAAATGAGCGACTCTCTTCACTCTTCATCTCCCTCCATGGAGTCTTTGCGATCTGCTGATAGACCTATTGTTCTGCCTGCACTCCTATTATGTGACTTTGGGCATCTGAATGACGAAGTCAAACGGCTTGAAGCAGCGGGTGCCAAAGCAATGCATCTGGAGGTCATGGATGGCCTATTTGTTCCACAACTCACATACGGCCTGGTGGTTGTTGAGGCTGTTCGACGTGCAGCCACTGTACCTATTGAAGTGCATATGATGGTTGAGCGACCAGATGACACAGCAATTCAATACGCAAAAGCTGGTGCTGATATCGTTACGGTTCATATAGAAGGGCTTGCCAAAACAAAAGAAACATTGTCCGC
>JAUWWJ010000075.1 GCA_030616935.1 Planctomycetaceae bacterium | reverse complement strand
CGCCGATCGGCACTCGATCCGGTCCCAAGCCTTTTGTTGTGAAGCCCAACAAAGCCCGTTCTATAACGATTAAGCCAGAGCTTGCCGCACAAAGAGAAGCTGCAGAGCGCGAGGCTCTGAAAGCGAAGTCAGAAGAAAAAAAGGCTCGTAAAGCCGGTAGTAAGCCAACGGGTAAGAAGAGCGCTTCCGCTAAGAAAACAAAAGCGAATGCAAAGCAGGCTCCGGGCCACTCTCGGAAGTTAGCGAAGAAGAAGCCACGTTGAGAGATGGTCATAGGTACGTTTTCAGCAGTCTCGATGTAGCCTCTTGGAAGGTGCTATTGAGGGATAATCAAAAGGAGTTACGGCAACGTGGCAGGCCATTCTCATTGGGCGAATATTTCACGAAAAAAATCGCTTATCGATGCAAAGCGAGGGAAGCTTTGGAGCAAGCTGGCGAAAGCCATTATTGTAGCTGCAAAGCACGGTGGTTCTGACCCGGACGCAAATCTTCGACTCCGCTACGCCATTGATGCAGCCAAGGCTGTGAGCATGCCGAAAGATAATATTCAGCGTGCCATAAAGGCTGGCTGTGGAGAGCTGAAAGGTGGGAATCTCGAGGAGTCGGTCTATGAAGGCTATGCCGCCGGGGGCGTTGCAGTTCTGTGTGAAATACTCACAGATAATCGGAATCGAACAGCGCCGGAAATTCGTAAGTTATTCGAGCTTTGCGATGGCAAGCTTGGTGCGACTGGGTGTGTTGCATACTTGTTCACGAGGATAGGTATGGTTCAAGTTCCCAGCGATTCCAGTAAAGAAGACCATTTCTATGAAGTGGCAATAGAGTCTGGTGCTGACGACGTGACTACTGTTGACAACTATTGGGAAGTAGCGTGTGATCCTCAAGTTATGAGTAATGTGGTGGCCACAATCAAACAAGCTGATTTCGTAATTGAATCAAGTGAGATTATCCGGGTTCCCTCCACGACGGTTGAAATTGATGATGTCGCGACGGCACGGAAGGTGCTAAATCTCATGGAGCGACTTGATGATCACGATGACGTCCAGAGTGTTTCGGCGAATTTTAGCATCCCAGATGAAGCAATCAGTCAGCTCGAGTAAGGTTGATAGAGAGAAAATAGACAAAAGTGCTATTCGTTTTTGTCAGCCACTTCTTCAGTGTGGTCAACCGATGGCCAGTAATCTTCAAAATCGAATTCAGGGCTATTGTCCAAATCATGACATTCGAGGCAATTAGAAATTACTTTTGTCTTGCTTTCCGGTGTGTCGATTGACATAGCAAGTTCTCCGCGAAGCCTGTCACGCTCAGTCACACTCGCGCGAACATCACCTCTCTCAACGGCTGCATGAGCCGCAGCAGGACCATGGCAATTTTCACACCCATTGTGGGCAAGATGCGGTGTTTTTTGCATGCTGAGAAAACCACCTTCAAAGGGTTCGTATCTCTGAGGTGCCCAACCGACAACATGACAGGAAAGGCATTCCGGGTCACCATCTCTTCGTGGCTCTTGGTCTTCCAGGGTTGTGAGTGCGTACGAATGAGATGAGTCTTCCCAGACTTCATAGGCATAGGCATGACAGTCCCCACACGCATCACTTCCAGCAAATCGACGACCAGTCTGATGTCGCACCGGAGACAGGCCCAAACCTTCAAGCCCGAGCGATTCAAGTTGCCGCTGGTACGTGGCAAGCAAATCGATCATATCTTCAGCCTCACCCCATCGAGCATCCAGGGGTACTCTTTGGCTTTTTATTGAGTCATCTTTCGTGTCAAAGAAACCGATTGTCACAGCAAACATGCCTTTGTGCCCAAGCTCTACCAGTCTCGCACCACTTTCTAAAACAGGAAGTTTTGACGGTGGCTCGTCGGCACCTCCAGCGGTGACAACGATATCAAACTGAGGGAAGGATTCAGCTAGTGACCGTGCCTCTTCAGGATTGCCCCACGAGAGCAGGACATAGTGGTCGCATAGGCCAGGCTGCATTAATTTGACGACTTCTTGAAGTGCTGCTTCCGCGGCGGTGACTTCAATTGCTGCGTTGCGGATGTCTCCGGATTTACTGTTGCCGAGCACTGAAGTAATGCCAATCCGGAGACCACCAATTTCGACAACACGGAAGCGAGGTGTAATGTTGGCATCAAGTCCAAGAAGGCCCACATTGGCACTGAGGAAAGGAGTAGGCTCGTTCCCAACGGGTGCAACAGCTGCAACGAGTTCTTCTGCTGGTAGGCGTAAGTCCGCAGGCCCAAACCCAATACCGCTATAGCCCATTTGTCGTAAGCCATCTGCGATCGACTGATATTTAACCTCGGCCTGCCGCCCAAATCTCTTTACGAGGCCACCCAGATCGACAGCCACAACCGGCCATCCTGCTGATTTGAGTGCGGTTAAGAAATTCTGTCGCCTACTTAGACCACCCTTTTGGTTTTCCTTTCCGGTGCAGCCACAGGGCTCGATGTACCCATCAAGCTCACCAGTGATAACAAGAACAGCTTGAGGGGTAGGCCAGTCTGTAAAAAGGCTTCCATTTCGCTCCCGAAATTCTTCTTCGACCGTATCAGAAATGCCTTGACCTCGATCGGGCGTGGCGGCAGGCATTCGGACTGAAAGCATGCCTACTAATACCATTGCAAGAAGCGTGATGCGAGCAAGTCGGCATGTGATTGACTGCGAAATATTTTGTAAATGACAGTACATAGATGAATGGGGGCCACCAAAGCCTGGACTTCGCTCATAGGTAGACAAAACAAAACCTTTCCGACCTTTAGTTATCGACTTAATCCCAGCAGATCGTTCACTATTCGGCAATGGCAACGCACACGGGAATTGTCAAAGTAGGAGTTTTGGGGTGTCCGGTTTCCAGGAGGATATACCCCTGCTTAGCGGTTTCAGTACATAAATTATTTGCTGGAGGTGCTCCCGGTGGAATCTGAATTTCAATACCGATCCGCACAACGTCCCCCCCTCCTATCTGGCTGGGGGGATCGATTTTTACAGTGAGCCCCTTTGGAACAATGTCGACGACACGTGGTTGCACTTTGTTACGAAATTCACCCTTGGCAGTCAGAAAAATCTTTGTGTTCAGGCCAGTTTGACCGGAGACCGTTCCCAGCCTCAGTGCGTTGGATCTGCGATCCCATTTGCGACCAACAAGCATCAAATCTCCACTGACGATTCCCATCAGCGGAACGACAGCTGTAATTTCTTCCTCACCGAGAGTAAAAGAAGCCTCGACTGCCGTCCGTATCTTTCCCAATGGCAGACCTGACGTAATATCAAGTGATAAAAAGAAACCTCCCTTTGCTTCAGGTTCTTCTTGTAACTCATCTGGTGTAAGCGGACGACTCTCTACAGCTATTTTGTCAGCAAAAGAATCATCAGCTATGCGGCAGTTGTTGAGATGAGGGAGTTGGTCACTAAAGGTGAAGATTTTTACCTCGGCCTGAGATGCCGTATTGGCGGAAATTCCAGACATTACAATGCCGTTTGGCTCGGCCTTCCATGTCGGAATCACAGTACCTTCAATCGAAAATGCAATTTCTGGCCGACCTGTGTCGTTTGTAAGTATTGAGGCACTTTGTCGGAATGGACCTCCTTCACCTTTTCCCGTCCACTTTATCCGTACAATGACCTCGTCACCCGGTGGAACGTTTCTACTATCTTTCCCCTCACCCTCACCCTCAAAATCACTCACGGTGCATGTGCAACTGGTTGTTCCTTTTGTGATCAGGAGGGGTGCTTTTCCTGCATTGCGAACAATGAAAGCATGGCTACCCGTGCCTCCGAGACTCACTCGACCAAAGTCGTAGCTGGTCTCATCGGTTTGCGCTACCGGAAGTGGACCAGATGAGTTGGCTGAGCGTGTCGCGAATGCTCCGGTTCGTAGTGGTGTCGTGGTTGCCCTGAGTAGGGCTGTACCAGAGCCAGTCAATGTGCCGAGTATTGCGGCAATGATTGCGACGAACCATGGATTTGGCAGGTTGAGCTTCATGGCGATAATCAGGGTGATCCGAATTGATGAGCAAGTGAATGCTACACCTCTTTATATACTGTAGTGTTATTCAAATCACCTGTGTCATCAAACATGTTAGTACGAACGACTAATGACGCTTCTTCGAAGAACGGATTTCCCCGTATAAAGGCACTTTCCAGGTTCTTCATCCCAGTCCATTGGGGCACAGCGAACGGTGACTTTCAGTGGATCGAGTGCTTCCGCAACAGCAGGATCATCCGCGACATGGACATATGCAAAGCCGCTAGTGTCTTGTTTGGAATTGAAGAATTCAGAAACTTCATCCTTTTTGTCGATTGTTGATGAGTGTTTTTCACGAAAATCGACTGCTTTTTTCAGTATGTTTGTCTGAACTGATTCCAAGAGTTCCGCAGCGTTTTTGGGAAATTCCTCTAGAGTCATCGTGAGCTTTTGTTTTGGTGGCTCGTCGCGACGAGCAATACATACCGTTCCAGCCGCCAGATCACGAGGGCCAATCTCAACTCGAATAGGGATGCCTTGCTTGATGTGTTGCCATACCTTGTCACCCCCACGCATGTCACGGTCATCGACCTTGACACGAATATTCTCATTTCGCCACTGAGATTGTTCTAGCTGCTCCTTCAGTTTCTGGCAGCATTTCAGAACAGCAGATTGATCCTCATCTGAGCGATAGATTGGGAGCAAGACAATCTGTTCAGGTGCTATGCGAGGGGGCAGGACCAGGCCGTCGTCATCTGCATGAGTCATGATAAGACCTCCAATCAGACGGGTTGAGACCCCCCAGGAAGTTGTCCAGCAAAAAGCTTCTTGGCTTGTCTTGTCTGTAAAGGTTATGTTTTGTGCCTTGGCGAAATTCTGGCCAAGGAAGTGTGACGTTCCGGCCTGAAGTGCTTTTCCGTCCTGCATCATGGCTTCAATAGAATACGTTTCAACAGCACCAGGAAATCGCTCGCTGGACGGCTTAGGTCCTTTCCAGACGGGTATCGCCAGATCCCGTTCAGCGAACGTTGCGTAGATGTCAAGCATTTGCAGTGTTTCCTGAATCGCTTCTTCTTCTGTCGCATGGGCAGTGTGTCCTTCTTGCCATAAAAATTCAGCAGTTCGAAGAAAGACTCGCGGACGCATTTCCCAACGAACAACATTTGCCCATTGATTAATTAAGACAGGCAGGTCTCGCCATGACTGAATCCATTTTGCGTACATGACCCCGATGATCGTTTCACTTGTTGGTCGGACAACAAGCGGCTCTTCAAGCTTGCCTTTTGGGACGAGACGACCTTCGGCATCGAGTTCAAGTCGGTGGTGTGTGACCACGGCGCATTCTTTTGCAAAACCTTCAACATGTTTTGCTTCTTGTTCCAAATAGGATAGAGGAATGAACAACGGGAAGTAGGCATTCTTGTGGCCTGTCGATTTGAACATGTCATCAAGGATTCCCTGCATCAGCTCCCAGATAGCAAATCCATGCGGCTTAATGACCATGCAACCACGGACGGGGGATGCCTCAGCGAGCTCGCCAGACCGTACGACCTGCTGGTACCATTCTGGGTAATCTTCCTTGCGGGTAGGCGAAATTCCGTGTTTAGCCATTGGTAGCTGCAATCTTTTCGGTGAAGAGAGGTTCGGTGAAGAGAGGTATGAATTCGTTTCAAGCAGTTTTTACATGGTTCTATTGTAGCGAGTTAGTTGGCGGTTGAGATAGTTTGGTAATAGACTAGTCGTTTACGTTATTCAGGTATCCGGCAAGCACCGGCCTGCCGCCTCCTTACTATCGACCCATATGTCTTCACCACAGTCGTCACGGAATGTATTTCCACCACCGAGAAGCCGTCGTAAGTGCGTAACAGAACTTGCTCCTCAAGTCACAATTGATCAGATTTTTCTAGCCACCCGGAAACAGCTCCGGCCAAATCGTCACGGGCAGTTGTATCTTCAGGTAGAGTTGGCAGATCGCAGTGGAACCATTACTGGACGCATGTGGAATGCTTCAGATGAACATTTTGAAGCATTTTCTGAGGGAGATTATGTTCGCGTTGCCGGCACAACGCAGCTTTATTCCGGCGCACTCCAGGTTATCCTCACCGAGGTGGATCAGGTCGATCCAACACGTGTTGATGAAACAGCGTTTCGTGTGCTGACACAAGACGCTGTTGCGCAGCTCCGGCAAGAGCTCAATGATTTTTCGACGACGCTACAAGAATCTCTTCCAAAGCTTCTTTTTGAGGAAGTGTTGTCAGATGTTGAGTTGATGGAAGCCTTTGAGCGATGCCCAGCTGGTATCAAACACCATCATGCGTATGCAGGTGGATTGCTTGAGCATGTTGTGATGTTGTTGCGGCTCGCTGACCGAGTCGCTTCGCTCTATCCTGATCTTGATCGAAATCTTCTGCTTGTCGGAGTGCTTGTGCACGATATCGGAAAGACGGTAGAGCTCGAAAATGAAAAAGGTTTTTCTTATACCGATTCAGGTCAGTTGCTTGGTCATGTTCTGCTTGGAATTGAGATCGTCGAGGACAAAATACGCAAGATCGAAGAGAAGACGGGCTCGCCGTTTGATCAGGAGGTTGCAAATCGTATTAAACACATGGTTGCAAGCCACCACGGTGAATATGCATTTGGAGCCCCCAAGTTGCCGATGACACTGGAGGCCATAGCACTCCATTTTATCGATGCACTTGATGCGAAACTGATTGGTACATTGCAGCTCTTTCAGTCAGAGGCCGCTATTGATGATGGCTGGACGCAATACCATCCGAACCATGGGCGAAAGTTTTTCAGAGGACATGACGGTAATTCCTCTTGAATAAAGCAGAGTAAAGTCACCCTGCCCTGCACAAATCTAAAGAAAAAGACATATGGCCAGGAAGTTGGTGGTTGGGCGGTTTAGTCGCAGCAGACAAGGGTATGGATTTGTGCGGCCCTCTGATGCAGGGCCGACTGATCGAGATGCTGATATCCGGGTTCCGCTGGTAGCTTCTGCAGATGCGGCAGACGGTGACACCGTTCGTGTGAAAATTACCAAAGAGCGTCATGTTGGAAGGCCGGGGCTCTCTGGCGAGGTGGTTGAAGTCATTGAAAGACGTACGACGCGTTTCGTTGGCACGGCCTTTCAATCAGCCGGAGAGCATTGGGTCCAACTTGATGGCACGCAGTTCCCGAGACCTATTTGGGTTGGGGATCCAAGCGCGAAAGGTGTGCGTGATGACGACAAAGTAATCGTTGAGGTTCTAGGGGCCACTGACGCTCCAGGAGTCGATACGCAGACTGTAGTGGCTGAGTTTGGTTTGCCCGGGCCTTTCCCCGAAAGTGTTTTGGAAGACGCACGCCGACAAGCTGATGAATTTGCTTCTTTTG
>JAUWWJ010000327.1 GCA_030616935.1 Planctomycetaceae bacterium | reverse complement strand
TTCGCGTGCGCGATGGTGATGCCGAGGCATTTGAGCAACTTGTTGCACTGTGGCAGCCACGACTTGTTACGCTTTTTCTCAATCACACTGGTGATCACTCTACAGCAGAAGATCTTGCGCAAGAAGTCTTCATGCGAGTGTATCGAGCCCGCCATCGTTACGAACCAAAGGCAAAATTTACAACCTGGGTTCATACGATTGCAAATAATATTGCCAGCGATCTTCGGCAGCGGGCCTATCGTCGGAAAGAGTGGGGCGTGTCCGCAAACCCCTCTGCGTCAGGCAATATGATGGGGCTTGAGCAGATGGCAGTTGCCGCAAGCGGGCTCCTACCAACCCGCCAACTGGATCGAGTCGAACTTCAGTCTGTTGTGCAGCAGGCTATTGCCAGTCTCAATGAACGCCAGCGGATGGTCATTCTTCTGGCAAAGTTTGAACACTGTTCGTATGACGAAATAGCTGAGGCAATGAAACTGTCAGTGCCTGCGGTGAAGTCATTGCTCTTTCGCGCCCGAGAGCAATTAAGGGAAGCACTCAAGCCGTATCTTCTTGCTGAAAAAGAGGAAGCCCAGTGAACACGAGACACACTCCAGATATAACTGAGCATGAAGACCCCGGGGCGACACCAGCAGCTGACCTCGGGGAACTGTGGCAAACCCTTGATGTCTTACCAGAGGCAGAAACTCCGGAAGATCTACTCGCCACGACCATTGAAATGGTTGCTGTTGATGGCAAGCATCCTCGTCCCGGAAAATCAAGTCGTTTTGCACAGATGCGAGGTGATCTCTGGCAATGGTTTGCACCTGCGATTGCCGTCGGTATCTCAATCGTACTCGGGTATTTTGTTGGTCAGGCAACCACCGGGACACAAAAACAAGAACCATTCGATTGGCGTGCACGTCGAGAAGAAGTTCTCAAAAGTACAATTCAGGAAGCTATCGAAAATAATCCGTCAGGTACAAGGAAATTCTTTCAACAGCAATTGCGCAACTCCCAAGGTGCTCAAGGGCAAATGTTGCCACCACAGCAAAACAGCAAGGCGGGATCGCGTACTGGCGAAAAAAATTCATCAATCCCTAGGGGCTCTCGACAGGTTCCGTTGGAAGGCCAAGAAAGGAACGGACGGCTTCGTGGAAAACCTCCGGGGCTTCCAAAGGAACCAGGTGACCAGCGTCGGAAACAATCAGCAGCTGCCCCTGTTGAAGAATCTTCTCCATAGACTTCATAACCGCCGGCGGTGTGATTGTGTCTTCACTGCCACAGATAAGAAGTACCGGTTTCATAAGCCGGTGCATGTCTTTCGTCATGTCGGGACGGTCTGCGAGTGCTTGAAGTGCTGCTTGAATCGTCGCAACAGATTGCTCACTAATAAGCTCACGAAGGAATTCTTCATTGGCAGCTCGTTCCGGTTGGGAGCGGGCTGTATCTGTTGCCGCTAGAAGATTTGGCACCATTGCATCTGCAAGAACCTGTTGGCCCACTCTGCCAACTGTTGCGGCGAGATCGGCTCTGTTTGCTCGCGCTTCTAATGTATCTGCTGAAAACTTGGTGTCGATAAGAATGATCCGCGATATTTTTTCAGGATACCGAACAGCAACATGTTGAGCGACGTATCCACCCATTGAAATACCGGCGATGGCGGCTGGTTCTTGGATATCAAGGGCATCAAGAAGTTTTGCTACATCGTCAGCCAGTTGACGAATGCTCACTATTGGTGCCTTTTCAGAATCGCTAGGTGTGCTTCGACCAAATCCTCGCTGATCAGGAATGATCAATCGTGCATGATTGGCCAGCGACAAGACCCGATGCCACATTGTGTGATCCAGAGGGAACGCATGAAGGAGAACAAGTGGCGCCCCCGATCCACAGATCTGAACAGCAAGTGAAGTGTCCCTAATTGAAACCATCGTTGTTTGCATCGAAAACTCTGCTTTGGAGTTGGATCAAATCGTTTCTTCGGCAAGAATAGCGTATGTCAGATCGTTGAAGACGTCGACGCAAAGGAAT
The DNA here is from genome assembly GCA_030616935.1 of Planctomycetaceae bacterium. The sequence goes on along the minus strand of JAUWWJ010000327.1, from coordinate 1,234 downwards.
CGGTTGGCGGGCAATAACTTGGCATAATGGGAATGAAGCAAATAAAATCGGCAGGGGCGATGTTCAGATATCTCAAACAGCCACCCATTCACATGCGAAAAATGCTGAAAATAAATGTTGTGTTGATTGTTTTTGTAGCAGGATGCTACTCGGATCGACTGCCGGAAGAAATTGATCATTTGGGAGTGCCTCGTGTCAGTGCGCTTGCAGTAGAAGCCATTCCACTGGTGACGTTGAGGCCTACTGAAACGGTGAAGGTCCCGCTGCGAATCAATCGTAATAATAACGAAGGGCCAATCGACGTCAGCCTTTCGAAGTTACCGTCTGGTGTTGAGGCAACTTTTGAAAAACAGATTCCACAAGGTAAATCAGAACTCGAAATTGAACTCTCCGGAAATCAGTCGCTCGGTGATCAGCAACGGAATGCGACTGTTACGATCGCCTTGAGCATGGCTCAGAGTTCTGTTGAACAATCATTTGACATTGATCTACCAGTCGTATCGCGGCCATCTTTTGGGGCTATGCCACCTGTCTTTCTGCAGCCGGGAGATACTGTGAATCTGCGGGTACCTGTTGAAAGAAATGGATTTGCAGAATCATTCACGCTGGAGCCGATCGAATATACGCAAGGAGCACTGTGTCGTCTGCCGAGTGAGCCAATCGAAGACAATAATATCAAGGTTCTGGTAGCAGCATCAGAGGAGGCCTCAGAGGGAACGCAAACACAAAAAATAAAAACTATTATTTTCGGTCGAGAAGTTTCTGTGCCGCTAACACTTGTTGTGACAAACCACCCCTTCAGGATGGAAGAAATGGTGTATGCGGCGGTCCTGCCGGGTCAACAGAAAAAAATCGATATCATATTTGAGCGAGATTCTTTGGAGTCACTCAGTAGGACGCTCACTGGTGGTTTGCAGGCTCTGACTGGAGTGGATCTGGCTCCAGCGAAATTTAATGGGCCGGTTGTTGTCACCGCAGAGAGCCCGCCGTTGGGAGTTGCCGTTGAGCCAGCATATCTCGAAGAGGGTGCTCTCGAGTGTGCGCTTGTCGTTAACATAACGGAGGAAGCACCTCCTGGTGTGTACTCAATTCCGCTTGTAGCAACGGCAGATCATCTCAATACATCCGGACTTCTCGTTATACGAATACAGGATCCGGGTAATAAGCCGGGCGTGCTACCAGAAGCAGTCGTCTCGTCGATGGCTAAGACAGTTCGGTATCGTCGCGGTGGTCT
>JAUWWJ010000070.1 GCA_030616935.1 Planctomycetaceae bacterium | reverse complement strand
TGTCCTCCCACTTGTTCTCGCGACTATTGGTAAAGCAGATTTTCAATTCGTCGACCCAGCCCTGTATGAACGGCATGAAAGTTTTTTGGCTGCACGAACGCTTGCAAATACTATTTGGTTCTGCGTTTTAATGGCAGTCTGTCTTCAGACCTCTTTTCTCACCCCACCAGTCGGGTTTGCAATTTTCTATCTCAAGAGTGTTGCGCCGCAGGAAGTCAAACTTATTGACATTTATAAGGGTGTCGTTCCTTTTGTCATCATTCAGCTCATTGGACTTGCTCTTGTTTTTTGCTTCGGACAATATCTCGTCCTGTGGTTACCTCAATATGTTTATGGAAAGTAGACAGATGCTCGGAGGCACGGTTCTTATTGAGAAGAAACTGCAAGTTCTTTCGTCAGCTTCCGTTCAATAAAAAATGAACCTGCTGCAATGACAAAACACCAGGCAGAAAAACCAATGCATTGCGTGGTAAAGTCGACACCGCAGTCAATGAGAAGCCCAGTAAGCCCCGGACCAATCGCTGTGGAAAACACCATGACAGTAGTTGTGAGCGAGCGTATAGAGCCAAGATGTCGAGTCCCGTAGAGCGCAGGCAATACGGCTCCCCAAAGCGCGCTGGACATGCCCATTGTGATACCCATTGAACCGAGGGCGAGATACCAGGCTGTAATGCTTGTCGCCTGACTGATCAGTGCCATACCAAACCCAATTGGTAGCAATAGAAAAGGAATGAGACGATGACCTCCAAATCGATCAACTGCCCAACCGGCCCAGAATGATGCCATAACACCAGACAGCGCAAAGCAGGAGAATGCGGGTGCCATGGCAACGAGTTTCCATCCTTTCAATTCAGCTAGATGTGTCTGATTAAAGAATAATACGGTGCCCATCAGGCCGGGTGTAAGAAGCGTTGGCAACAGTGCTGGGAGGAGCCAGTGACGCATGGCGTCGTGACGTGACCAGTGTCGGCCCTGAAGACCGGATAGCATATGATGTTCAGTCAGTTGTGTCGGTACCCGATCTGTTCGCAATAGGGTTACCATGGTTGGCAAAAGAATGAGGAATAGAAAGATAGCGACACATATCCATAAGGCCTGCCAGCCGAAGGCTTCAATTACGATGACTGCAGGTGCTGCAAGCAAAATTTCGCTTGCCGGATATCCAAGATTAGCAAGCGCGACCGCACGCCCCCGATGATTTACAAACCATCTTCCTAGTGTGGTCATTGCGATGTGCCCAAACATGCCCTGGCCGCAGAATCTGAGTAGAAACAATGAGCAGCCCAATACCCATACCGATTGGCTGACCGCCATACTTACAGCAGCGATTCCAAATAAACAGGCTGTTATCAATGTGACAAAACGTGGCGGGACACGATCGACAATTGATCCCTGCCAGAACATGATCACAGCTGAGGCAAGAGTCGCCAGTGTATAGATGCCTCCCCACGCTCCATCAGAGAGAGCAAATTGTTCTTTAATCGATGAGGAGCATAAGGAGATAAACCACGTTTGCCCACCAGTGGATGCAAACGTAAGAAGAAAGCCGACAGAAAGCCAACGGATATTATTTATCAAGAAGCGAATCATAGAAGCCTTACGTTGTAGAAAGGTTATCCGAACACCTTCTGACAACGAATACAATGGGCAGGCATAATTCAGGTTTTATTGACACCGCCTGATGGCTTTGGAAGGCCATCAAACGATAGGCAGTTCAGGATAGTCCCAAAAGAGATTACGGTGATGACAACCATGCAAAGGCATCTGCCCACAATTGAATTGAAGAGCATCTGAATCTACGGAGTCATTTGCTGTTTTCCGAAATTGATCAGCAATACAATCAGTAGAATGCTCCTACAGGATATTTACTCGGGAGGAGCTGCAGAGTCCTGGTTGCTGAATTGAAAAAGTCTCGGTTGCTAAGCAAGAATCTCTTTCACCACCTGACCATGAACATCGGTGAGGCGATATCGACGGCCTTGGAATTTATAAGTAAGTCGCTCATGATCAACGCCGAGTACGTGGAGAAGTGTTGCATGAAAGTCATGTATGTGGACACCCTCTTCTTTGATGTTGTATCCATAATCACAGGTTTTCCCGTAACTGATGCCGGGCTGAATACCGCCGCCAGCCATCCATGATGTGAAGCAACGGGGGTGGTGGTCACGGCCAAAGTCAGCGCCAGGTTTATACAACCCTTGGCAGTAGTTGGTTCGGCCGAACTCACCGCCCCAGATCACAAGCGTGTCATCGAGCATGCCGCGGTCAGCAAGATCTCGGACAAGTGCAGCAGTAGGCTGATCTGTTTCTTTGCACTGTTTCCTTAAACCACGTCGCAGTCCGCCGTGATGATCCCATCCCTGATGATACAGTTGAATAAACCGTACACCTCTCTCCGCAAGTCTTCGTGCAAGAAGACAATTTGCTGCAAAACTTCCAGCATCTGTTGAGTCGGGCCCGTAACGCTCAAGGATATGCTTCGGTTCGTTACTCAAATCAGTAACATCTGGAACACTCGCCTGCATTCGGTAGGCCATTTCATAGTGGGCAATTCGTTCTGTAATTTCACTATCAGGCGTTCCGCTGAATTGATGCTCATGCAAACGTCGTAGGCCATCAAGCATGAGTCGGCGGTTGTTTGAAGAGACACCTGGGGGGTTATTTAAGTAGAGTACAGGCTCACTGCCAGAACGGAATCGTACCGCTTGATGTCGTGATGGAAGGAAACCCGATCCCCAAAGATGGCTTTGTAAGGGTTGGCCGCCCTTATTCTTAGTGAGTAAAACAACAAACGCTGGAAGCTCGTCAGTAATGCTACCAAGCCCATAGTCGAGCCATGCACCAATACTTGGCCGACCAGGGATCTGCGATCCACTTTGCATGAAACAAACACCGGGCCCGTGATTAATACTTTCTGTATGCATGGCTTTGACAAAACACAGCCGATCAGCAATTGCAGCGGTGTGTGGCAACAGTTCACTGAGCGTAGCTCCACTTTGACCATGCTTTGAAAATTTGAAGGGGGAACCAACCAGTGGGATTGAACTTTGGTTTCCACTCATGCCAGTTAGTCGCTGTCCACTTCGTACACTTTCAGGAAGTTGCTGACCTGTGTGTTTGACAAGAGCTGGCTTTTCATCAAATAGATCAAGCTGAGAAGGTCCACCGGACTGGAAGAGATAAATAACACGTTTTGCTTTGGGGGCATGATGAAGATGCTGTAAAACACCGTTTCCGCTGTCGGCTTGCACATCTTTGTACAGCATTTCGTTGAGTGCAATACCACCCAGGCCCATCCCAAATGTGTTGAGCCAGCTTCTTCGATTGATTGTCCAGTCAGGAATACGGAATGGATCACTCACCGTTTCACCACACTTTCATCGTGTGCATATAAGCCAGCCAGAACTGCAGAGAGAGCAGCTACATCAATTTCACTAAGATTTTCATTGCTTAATTTTTGTCCAACGGCAAGGAGTTTCTTTGCGTCTTCTGGATGCGATTCATACCAGGACCGCTGGTCTTCTACCATTTGGACAAGTATTTTTTGTTCATCTTTGTCAGGATGTCGGCTTGTCAAAAGATAAAATGCATACTCAATTGCCGCGGACGAATCATTCGAATGCGTATGTAAAAGATGCTCAGCAAGCACTCGGGATGCTTCAACAAACTGTGTGCCGTTGAGTAGAATAAGGGCGTGCAGGGGTGTGTTAGTCGTATCGCGTTTTGCTGTACAGATGACCCTATTTGGAAGGTCAAAAGCCTCAAGCACGGGAGCTGGTCCACTCCTTCGCCAATATGTGTAAATACTTCGGCGGTACAGTGATGTTCCAGAGCCGATTTTTTTGGGTTTAAATGATTCCGCAATATCGTACGGCCTTACCGGGGGCCCACCACGTGTTTCATCCAAGAGACCGCTTACTGAAAGTGCGGCATCACGAATCATTTCAGCTGAAAGTCGGTGCCGCGGGCCTCGTGCGAGCCAATTATTTGTAGGATCATTCATCATTGTTTTGCCATCAGCCAGACTTCTTTGCTGATATGTGTCTGATGCCATGATGAATTTCAAGAGCGATTTGACATCCCATGAAAATCCACCCTGATCCTTTGGGTGAGAAAATTTCCATGCAAGAATGTCAAGGAGTTCCGGATATTCAGGCTGCGTCGCCTGGCTACCAAAATCTTCTGAACTGCGGACGAGTCCCTCACCAAAAAGTGCCTGCCAAAATCGGTTAACCGTAACACGAGCGAGGAGAGGATGGTCAGGGTCAAGTAGCCAGCGGGCCAATCCAAGACGATTACGAGGAAATGTAGAAGGGAATAAAGGAAGAATATTCGGAGTAGTTGCCTCGACAGGTTCAGCTCGTTTGTCGTACTCACCTCGAGTCAGGACATAAGCTTGCTTGGGTTGAAGGCTTTCCTGCATCACCATAATTTCTGCACTCTTTTCAAGGAGTTTATTGCGATCTTTATAGAGATTCTGCAATTGCTTGCGATGAGTCAGAACGTCTATGTCAATATCTGCCAGATAGTCACTGATAGCATTAAAATTACTCTTTGATTGGATAGTATTTGCCAGCGTGCCAGGTTCATGGCATTCCTGAATTTCCAAAGGCGTGAGTGCTCGCTCGAAGATTCGAAATTCATCAATCAAACCATTTTTGAATCCATGGTCCCGCATTCGTTTCCCGATCGTTATTGTATTTCCACCACCACCCAAAATAGTACGCGTAAGATTGTCCTGAATAACCTTGGTTTTTGTTTGCTGGCCATCGAGAGAAATAGTCAATCCGTCTGCTAAACCAGTTCCATCGCTGCATACAACAACATGTATCCAGCGGTTGATCGGCACTTTTTCAATCATCCGAATACTTGCAGCATCACCAGGCCAGAAATGGATTAATGACCAGCGGAGGTGATCCTTATCAATAATGAGCTCGTAGCCACGGCTTCCCGCGTCAGTCCATGCTTTCGAGCGATGGAAAATGACGGCTCGGTTGGAAGAGGAAGGAATTTTGATCCAGCATGATATAGAAAATGGATCATTCTGACTAAAGTTGCCCACCGGAGTTGTAACTGGGTGATCGCCAGTCAGGTGAATAGCTTGCCCAGTATGTCCGTCAACGACCGCATTGTCTGCTGGAGATTGTGCAGAGTATTTCTGTTGATGATCAGTTGTTGTTGAGTCTTTTTTTTGTTCAGTCTGCTTGAGTTCAGAGCTATTTGTTTCAGTACTCGCTGTCTTATATATCAAGGACGGAAAGCGGCCGTTTTTTAATCGATTATCAAAAGAGTAATGTGCAATTTCCCCGCGTATCGTGTCATGATTCAAGCCATAGTCGGGTGATAGCGGTGCATCACTGGAAAGCGAAAGATGTATTTTTTCACGTACTTCTTTCTTGAGTTGTTTAAGTCTTTGATGTTTCTTATGAATCTCTTGAGTCGAACGACTAATTTGTTCTTGAAGGGTGCTGTCTGTGAGTTGCAGTTTTGGTGTTGGTGTGGCTTGTGTGAAGAAAGAGTAAAGACCGGCCTCTTCGATATCATCAAAGAAAGCAAAGAGAGAGTAAAAATCTTTTTGAGATAATGGATCAAACTTATGATCATGGCATCGGCAGCATTCAAGCGTAAGTCCTAGAAATGCTGTTCCAAATGTGGTCACCCTGTCATTTACATAGCGAACTCGATACTCCTCTGGAACTGATCCGCCCTCATTCTCTTACTGATGCAACCTATTAAAAGCTGTTGCTAAAATCTGTTCATTGGATGCATTTGGCAGGAGGTCACCTGCTAGTTGCCAGAGAACAAAACGATCCCATGGCATATTCTGATTAAAGGACTCGACAACCCAATCCCGCCAAGGCCACATGGTTGGTCGTGGTCTATCTCTTTGAAAGCCATAGCTGTCTGAGTAGCGAGAAATATCTAACCAGTCAGATGCCATTCTTTCGCCATAACGAGGACTCTCAAGGAGTCGATCAAGTAGCCGCGAATACGCATTTGCTGAAGAATCATTCTGAAATGATTCGATTTCTGCTGGCGTAGGTGGAAGTCCAGTGAGATCAAAACTCGCTCGTCGTATGAGTGTTGCACGGTCCGCTTTCTGCTGAAGTTGAAGGCCACGTTCCGTGAGATGGTGAGAAATGATGTCATCGATTTGATGACTTCCTGTAAGAGGTGGCTTTGGCTTTTCAGGAGCAACGAATGCCCAGTGTGGTTCATAGGTGGCCCCATCAGTAATCCACTTCTTGAGAAGTTCGACATCACTGGCCGATAGTCGCCCGAGCTTGGCTGAGGGCGGTGGCATGACAAGATCAGCATCATCAGATGTGGTCCGGGCAATGATTTCGCTTTCATTCGTGCTGTGAGGGACGATGGCGTGTGTTCCGCTATCAAGCAATGCAGTTGCACCAACTGACTGATCAAGTCGGAGCCCAGCCTCACGATTCACCTCATCCGGACCATGGCATGCAAAACAATGCTCCGAAAGTATTGGTCGAATGTGTTGATTAAATGTGATTGCATTTTGTGAAGACGTTTCTCTCTGCGAGGGTACGTCCTCTGCATAGGTGCATGCTGAAAGCAGAAAGGTTGTTATGGCAATTCGGTGAGCGCAATGTACAAAAAGAATTCGTATCCAGATGGTGCCATGATGGTTATTGTGCCGTTGATACAGAGTCATAAAAAAGCTTTTGGGAACCATATTCGAATCCTTTAGGATCACGTTTGGTTTGGTTCCCGCATCGCCGATTAATGATGATAAAATCAAATAATCGCGGACTTAGTAAGTCGATCAGCGGGGGCTCTTGTGAATAATTGCGCGTGACTAGTAATACATTCAATGTACCGCTTCGCAACTAGTTTGTCTTCTAGAAAACCTGTCTTTTTAGAAGAATTTAAGGCTGAAAAAAGATCTCTTAACGAATCGTATTGAGCTAGTAGGTAGACTGGATTCGAAAGAATCATTTGGTTTATGAAGATATGAAAGATAGATCGGTATGAAATCTCACAAAGCGTTTGCCGGCAACATATTGTTTTGTATATGCGCAGCTTTTTTATGTGTGTTTATTGGGTGGTCGTTTGTATGCGGTCAGGGAAAGACGCGTGGAACAGGAAACTTTGAGTCCTGGGACGTTAATAAAGATGGTGCGTTAACACGTGAAGAGGTTCCTCCTGGTCCTCGGCAGATGTTTGACCGTATCGATGCAAACGGAGATGGAAAGGTAACGTTGGATGAGCATCGAGCGGGTGGTCGCCAGCGGAAAGAGACGCCACGTGTTGCCAAAGGGACGAAACCGGATATTCGTCGGTTTACCATTCGGCAGTCATGGGCTCAGGAGCCGGCAGGTTATGAACGAGAGTATGTTATTCGTCCGCCAAAGAAAGCAGTACGATCCAGCCCAATAACCTTACTTTTTCATGGAAATGGTGGATCTGCAGAACCAATGATTCGTAATTGGGACAAAATACTACCAGATCATATTCTTATTTCAGCACAGGGATACGAGCGGAGTTGGAATGTTACAAAAGAGCGATCAAAAGCTCCGGATGTAAACTTCGTAGAAATGATCCTCCGGGATGTAATG
>JAUWWJ010000450.1 GCA_030616935.1 Planctomycetaceae bacterium | reverse complement strand
GGTCGTATACGGCAGTCAGACTGAAACACGAGCAGCCCCTCACCTGGCGGGTAATGCCCTCGGGTCCGAAAGACCTCCCTGCTCGTTTTGGAGCTGCTTATTGCCGTTTGCGCTACAGCGATGAGTGGGAGGACCTGTGGCGAGTCGGGCCTCATCCCGATATATTAGTGCGTTTTGATGAGTCACCCATTAGATTGTTATTTTGGCGAGGGACGGCCTATGGTGCTGTCTGGGTGACTGAAAACGGTCGCTGGATGGGTGACCAGAGTCTGGAGCGGACCGGTGGAGGGTCCCCATACGGCTGTGCCGAGCACATGTCGGACAAGCAATGCCGTTATTCACATGTTCGCCTTATTGAAAACCATGATGCCAGAGTTGTCGTTCACTGGCGCTATGCCGTATCTGACATTGTGTATGATATCTTCGGTGCAGACCAGGACGGCTGGGGTGAGTGGGCTGACGAGTATTATTATATCTACCCCGATGCTGTCTCGACTCGAAAGCAAATATTGCACAGTAACCACTACCATCATGAATGGCAGGAGACAATTGTGTTGCACCAGCCCGGCACGCGTCCTGAAGATAATATAGAGCTTGAAGCTTTGACGTGGGGCAATATGGATGGTGAATCGAAGACATATACATGGAAGAGGGGGGACCGCGACGATCGAAAACTCCGCAACGCCACGATTCAGATGGTCAATCTTAAGGCGAAGAATAAGCCATTCATTATTTTCCAGCCTAACAGCCGTCCGAAGTTGATGCGGTGCTGTGTTGAAGAGCAGTGGACTCATTTCCCGTGGTGGAACCATTGGCCGGTTGGACAATTGCCCAACGATGGAAGAAGAACAGGTGTGCCTGACAGGCCTGCTCATACCTCTCTTGCTCAGTCCATCGAGGATTCGCCGATTATCAAACACGACAAGGAAAATGGCACCTTTACGGCCGTCTCCCTCTACGGCATGTCCGAAAAATCGGTTTCGGAGCTGGTGCCTTTGGCCAGGTCGTGGAATTATCCTGCCCAATTGAGTTTGGCCGGCGGCGGTTTCAGCAGCGAAGGCTACGACAGGTATCAGCGTGCCTATGTGCTTACCTGCGAGCAGAAGGGTAAGCCTTCAATCCTGAAATTTCAATTGGCTGGCAGTGAAAATTCACCTGTGGTTAATCCTGCTCTTGTAGTGAAAGACTGGGGTGAGGCTGGAGCCGAGTTGAAAATCAATGGGGAAAGGGTTAGGCGCGGGAATCATTTCCGCCTTGGCCATAACCACAGGCTTGAGGGCAGCGACTTAGTGGTATGGATTAAGAAAGAATCGACGGAGCCTATTACGGTTTCGCTTTCACCTGCAGGGAGTTAGTGTTCTTGGTGTTTGGGAATGCTTTATTGGAATAGTCATGCGATGAAAAAAGTTAATGGAGATGAAGCGATGCGAAGATTGATTTTATCAACAGGTGCTGTGTTGGTGTTGTTTTGCCTTTGTCTGTGTGCCGGCGGTGCTGAACGTATGTTAGGTAGGTTGGCTGTGGTCGGTGAGCAGGCTGTGCGTGATAAGATAGAATTCATGCGCGCAGAGATTGCCTATTTAGAGAGTGAGCACGGTCCGGGGGACCAGAAGTGGCAGCATTATAAGCGGGCGGTAGAGTCTCTGGCGGAGGAGTACGCAGGGTTGGCGTGGTCTCCGACCCGGATCCAGGAGGTGGCGCGGATTGCGAAGAAGTCAGAGGAGTTGGAGACGAAGATTCCGTTGCGGCTTCCTTCGGGGCCTAAAGGTACGGGACGATTCGGGGCTTATTACAAAAGGCTTAAATATAGTCTGACGTGGGACAAGCTCTGGAAGGTAAGCCAGCATCCCGACGTAGTGGTGCGATTCGATGAATTCGACCATCGGTTTGTGTTCTGGCGAGGCACCAGCTACATTCCGCACTGGGCCACCTATGACGGAGCGTGGTACACCAACGAGTTCTTCGAGCGCCGCGGCCATCTCGGCGGCTGCGACAGCATGTGTGAGCCCATGTCGGACAAGCAGACCCGCTACTCGCATGTACGCATTATCGAGAGCACTGATGCGCGAGTAGTTGTTCACTGGCGTTACTCGCCGGTGGATTTGTATTATCAACATCCCTACAGAGACGGGATGACAGGTTGGGGTGACTGGGTTGACGAGTACTACACGATATACCCTGACTCGGTTGGAGTTCGTAAAGCAACGATACATACCGGCTCGCCTCAGGAGCACTGGATAGAATATCAGGAAGCCATCGTAATCAATCAGCCGGGCACGATGCCGGAAGAGAATATCAACTATGATGCGGTGACTTTTGCTAATT
>JAUWWJ010000383.1 GCA_030616935.1 Planctomycetaceae bacterium | reverse complement strand
CTGGCGTCGATCTTGCCCTTTATGAAAAGGCAATGGAGAAACTGCCTGCGCATATGAGGAGGACGCAGTGCCCCCGCGTTATGAGTAAAGAGGGTGGGTTTGCCGCGCTCTTTCAGCTGCAATTGCAGGGTTTGTTTGCGCGAACATACGAAAATCCATTACTTGTATCCTGCACTGATGGCGTCGGCACGAAACTGAAGGTTGCGTGCACGACCGGGGTTCATCATACCGTTGGGATTGACCTTGTCGCCATGAGTATCAATGACTTGCTCTGCACAGGTGCTGAGCCACTATTTTTTCTCGATTACGTGGCGCTTTCGCATGACGACCCCGAACGACTTGAAGCAATTGTGAGAGGTATTTCGGATGCATGTGTTGCATCGAATTGTGCGTTAGTTGGTGGTGAGACGGCGATCCTCCCCGATTTGTATGCCCGTGGTGACTATGATCTCGCTGGATTCTGTGTTGGTGTTGTAGAGAAGAAACGGCTTATTGATGGAAGCCAGATCCAACCCGATGACGTCGCCATTGGTATTGCATCGTCGGGGTTTCACTCCAATGGGTACAGCTTGATACGGAAGGTTGTTTTCGAGATTGCCGGGCTCAAGAAAGACGATAGGGTTTCCGAATGTGATGAGAAAACAGTAGGAGAGCTGCTGCTCGAACCAACACAACTTTATGCACGGCCAATTCGTTCTGTCTTACGGCATTATCGTGTCAAACAGGTAGTCCACGGCATTGCCCACATTACAGGCGGTGGCCTTGAAGAAAATCTGGCCCGAATCGTACCACCGTCAATACAAATTCAAATTGAACGTGGTAGCTGGGAAATCCCATCTGTTTTCGGCTGGCTTCAAAAGCTTGGAAGTATTGAACAGGCAGAGATGGACCGGGTGTTCAATATGGGGGTTGGTATGGTGTTGGTGGTGTCCCCACATTTCGTTGATAGCATTATGCACCAGTTACGAGAGCACGGCATGCAATCCTGGAAAATTGGCTACGCCACTGCTGCTGACGATGGAAGTGATCGAGTCGTCGTCAGTAAAGCGTAAGTGTTGAATCAGCACCCGAGCGAAAGGTCCTACGATGAAATGCCCGACTTGTGGTGCTGCTGTTCCGTCTGGTGCTGATATTCCAGCGATGAATATCCAGTACAGTTGGAAGCAGTTGCTCTTTATTGTGCCGATAATGCTTTTAGGATTTTGGCCCTTAGCACAATTGACGATATTGCGGGGTGACGTAACAAAGGACCTCGTCGTTCGGCAAGTTGAAAAAAATATTAGTTTTCAGGATTCCCCAAGAGGTAAGTTAGTGGTCACTGGCCTCATCAAAAATCTTGGCAAACGTGATTGGTCGGGTGTTACGGTTGAGGCAGAATTTTTCGATGAACAGGGTATGTTTCTCGACGAGGCATCAGAATACCTACGAAGCGATATCTTGGGCGAAGCTGAAGAACATTTCAAAATGGAAATTCGTAGTCCAGGAAATGCGCTAACAGCCGAGACCACGACTCTCAAGGTGAAGATATCTGGGGGGCGTTCAAAACCTTTTTAATGAGTTTGGTCCAGTACAGGGATTCCTGAATGATGGAAAATCAAGTGATTCATTCACAGCCAAGTTTTGTTTTGGCAAATGAACAGGTCTCTGTTGCCATCACAAAACGTGGTGGACATATGTCGCCAGTGATCTTCAAAAATGGAGATGGGCAGCAGATTTCACCGTATTACATCAGCCCTTGGCAGGATGAAGAGCCTGCGAATATGCCGGCAGAAGTTCTTGTGCCACTACGAGGGGACTTTTTCTGTATGCCTTTTGGTGGAAATGCCATTGAATACAAAGGCGAGAAGCATCCTCCACATGGCGAGACTGCTACAGCGGTATGGTCGTTTGTAGATGAGGAGACTTCTCGGCCTGATTCTTCACAAATAACTCTTGCTTTAGATACACACATTCGAAAGGGTCGGGTCACAAAAGAAATCTTCCTCCGTGAGCGGCACCCGGTTGTGTATCAGCGGCACACCGTTGAGGGTTTCGTTGGCCCGACATCTGTTGGACATCACGCAATACTTGCAATGCCTGATGAAAAAAAAGTATTTGCAATCTCAACAAGCCCTTTTTCTCTCGGCATGACAAATCCGGGAGTTTTTAGTGATCCGGCTCATGGGGAGTATCAAATGCTTGCGGTTGGTAAGACATTTGGAGACATGAAGGAGATACCGACGCTCTTCAAAGACCCGGATGTCGTTGATTGCTCGCGACTTCCATTACAACGTGGATTTTCTGATTTATTTGTAGTTGTCGCGGATACTGATGCGTTGGATGGCATGCCGGCGTGGACAACTGCCGTCAACACGATGGAGCACTGGGTGTGGTTTTCACTTCGCGACCCACGAAGGTTGCCCATGACCGCTTTCTGGCTTGAGAATCATGGGCGACATTCTTTCCCATGGAGCGGACGTAATCAATGCCTTGGGGTGGAAGATATCTGTGGCTACTTTGCTGATGGGTTGGCGGCGTCAGTGAATGAAAATGCACTGAGCGAGCAGGGAATTGCAACGGCGATAGCGTGTTCTGATGCAACGCCAACCGATATCCGTAGCATTCAGGGTGCTGTGTCGGTGCCAGCTACGTTTGACCGCGTGAAAGAGATAAGTTTTGGTGAGAACGAGATCACGCTTCGGTCAGAGAGTGGGCACGTTGTAACTGTTCCCTTGAACTACAAGTTTGTTCTTGGGGAGGGGAGAGCCCCATAGTTAATCGCTAGCACACTTTTGATTTGATTCGGCGTTCCTAGAGGATATCACCGTCGGCCATCCCTGCCAGTCGATTGAAGGT
>JAUWWJ010000017.1 GCA_030616935.1 Planctomycetaceae bacterium | reverse complement strand
GGACGGATGGGCAGAAGATGTCGAAAAGTTATGAGAATACGATCGAGTTATTTGAAGAACTGCCAGTACAGAAAAAGAAAATTATGCGAATTACGACAGACTCCCGATCGATGGAGGAGCCAAAGGATCCACAACAAGACCATCTGTACCAGTTGTTTTCCCTCGTAGGATCTCAAAAAGAAGTTGTGGAAATGGGTGAACTCTATCGACGTGGTGGGTTCGGGTATGGTGAGGTGAAAAAAGCAGTTGTTGCAGCTGCCAAAGAGGCTTTCGCCGCTGCACGAGAACGACGGTGTGAACTAGAGTCGAATCCAAGCAGGATAGACGAAATTCTTGCTGTTGGTGCGGAACGAGCAAGATCAGTTGCTGGTAATGTTCTTGAGCGTGCACGTGAAGCATGTGGGCTGCGTGGTTCATCTACGCGGGGGCGGAAACAATGAATGTGCTTGGTGTTGGCACCGACATCACAGAGTGCCTGCGTATAGGCAAAATGATTGAGCGACACGGAGAACTTTTTGTGCAACGTGTTTATATGCCCAAGGAGATTGAATACTGTCGAGGCCGCCGGATGGCAATGCAGCATTTTGCGGGTCGATGGGCTGCGAAAGAGGCAATCCTAAAGGCACTTGGTACAGGGTGGCGGCAGGGTATCAGCTGGCGCGACATCGAGGTCGTTAATGGCGTAACTGGAAGGCCCGTTGTGACTCTGATGGGCGGCACACAAGACGTTGCTGAAAAAATGGGGATAGGCGGCGTACTTGTAAGCATTTCCCATTGCCGCACTCATGCCACGGCTCACGCGATCGCGGTAAGCCAGATGCCACCAACGTTCGATCAGGATATGCCTTGGGAGTAGGCGGCCTACTTTTCAATAAACTTTTCCAATTCGGCAACCCCGCCTTCAATAGTCAAGTCAGATACTGGGGTTCCATCATCTACCTGCGTTTGCCCATCGCGGCGAGTGAGTACAAGTGTCTGCTGACTTTTCATGTGGTCGGCTAATTGCTTTCGAAGATCTTTCTGTTCTTTTTCTGGAAGTTTCGCAAATGCACCTCGTCCACGGCATTTTGGGAATTTACTACACCCAAGCCATGGGCCTCGTTTGCCATCACGGAGATTGAGGAATTCGCCACATTTAGAGCACTCAATGTCTGTCAAAATGGGGGGAGGGGCAGGGAACTTGAGGTTCCCTTTTTTGTCAATGTTCATGATAAATGATGCTGGTACATCCGGATCTGATTTCTTGGATGACTTTTTCGGTGGCGGTGGGCCATCTTCGACAAGAAAGTCTCCAAACCGTCCCGTTCGTTTCACCATCGGCGTTCCATTTGGTGAGAGAAGGTCAATTTGCTCTGGGAGCAGGGGGCGGCCGTCGCGGTCAACAGGCATGGCGAAGGTGCAAGCCGGTATTTCTTTTGGCTTCCGCTTTCGAGGTTTTTTCCCTTTCGCTGTCTTCTTAGGAGGAGGCGGTTCCACAAGTATTTTCTCGTTATACCCACAGCATGACAGGAACCGTCCTGTTTTTCCGAGACGATACTCAAGACGACGGTCGCACGTTGGGCAAGCATATTCAGAAGGTGTCGATTCGGCTTTTTTGTGCTTGAGTTGATCAGCGAATTCAATTTTAGGAACAAGTTCTTCATAGAACTCATGGAGCATGTCGGTCCACTGTTTTTTTCCTTCAGCTACTTGATCGAGTTCCTGTTCAATCTCGCGGGTATAGCCGACTTCGATAAACTGATCGTGGAACCCTTCCTCAAGGAATTCTGTAACTGCTTCACCAAGTGCGGTCGCATAAAATCGCCTTTCACGTTGTTCTACATAGCCACGATTTTCGATCACATTGATAATGCTTGCATAGGTTGACGGCCTCCCGATTCCTTCTTCCTCTAGTTTCTTTACAAGAGTCGCCTCACTATACCGGGGCGGTGGCGCTTGGAACTTCTGCCTTGGCTCAATACTGAACGGTGCGAGTTGTGTTCCCTTATCAAAATCGGGCAGGACCTGATCGCCGTCTCCCTTCGGGATGCCGGTAACACGCAAACAGCCATCAAATCGCAAGACGCGTCCATTTGTTTTAAAGACGGCTCCTGTATCTTTGTCTGAACGTCGCATGCGCACAGCCGTGCTGTCCCATTCAGCATCGGTTGCTTGACAGCCAACAAATGATTGCCAGATGAGCCGGTAGAGTTTGAGTTGCTCGTCGCTTAAAGCCGAGGCGATAGTATCTGGATCACGATATGGATCGGTTGGTCGAATTGCTTCATGAGCTTCTTGTGCTGACTGATTACTGCTTGAGTAAAAGCGAGGTTTTTCAGGGAGGTATTCTTTCCCTAGTTTCTCTTCAAGGTAGCTTCGCGCTAACTTAATGGCCTCACCGGATAAATTTGTAGAGTCAGTTCGCATGTATGTAATGAGCCCAACTCGCCCTTCTCCGGGCAGGTCGATGCCCTCATAGAGTTGCTGAGCGACACGCATTGTTCGATCCGTTGACATGCTTAGTCGGCTACTTGCTGCCTGTTGCAAGGTGCTTGTGATAAATGGTGGATAGGGTCTCGACTTTGTGCGTTTCACATCAATTGAATCGATGCTATAGCGTGTGTTGGAGTCTGGCTTTCCCGTTATTCGTATAATATTTTTTGCTCTACCCTTGCCGGTACTGCTTGCCTCTCGTTGGATATCAATGTCGACCAAGCCCGCTGCCTCAGCAGCTGATACTGCTTCATCAACAAGTTCTTCGGCCGATGTTTTGTCGGCCTCAATCTTCAAGGTCTTTCCTCCAACCTCAACAAGTTCGGCGGAAAGGCTGCGGTGATCAGACAACCAAGCGGTACGTTGCTTAATTGTTGGTGGTCGGTTGCGATCATCTCGCTGCGACATGAAGTCGTTCCAGACGGCATGCAGAGCGTCAGCGCCATCGGTATCGAACGAGAGATATCCTGAAAATTCCCAAGACTCATCTGGAGTAAAGTCACGAATCTGTTTCTCACGCTCTACAACAAGCCTTGTAGCCACACTCTGTACGCGGCCCGCACTTAATCCCGAGGCGACCTTTTTCCAAAGAATTGGAGAAACTCGGTACCCAACAATACGATCAACAATTCTGCGAGCCTGCTGTGCTTCCACACGAGGCATGTTAATACTGCGAGGGTTTTCAAAAGCTCGTTGCACGTCAGATTTAGTGATCGCGTCAAAAGTCACTCGTTTCGCCTGCTTTGGATCTACTTTCAGTTCTTCTGCAAGATGCCAGGCGATGGCCTCTCCTTCACGATCAAGGTCAGTTGCGAACCAAATATCACGAGCCCCTTTCGCAAGCTTGCGGAGTTCTGTGACTGTCTTTTTCTTTGCTGAATCGACTTCATAAGTTGGTGCAAAGTCATGCTCGAGGTCGACTCCGGGTACAAGTTGTTTGATTCCCTTGGGAGCTCGGCTCGGAAGATCACGAATGTGCCCCACTGACGCTTTAACGACAAATCCACGTCCAAGATACTTCTCGATGGTCTTCGCTTTTGCAGGACTTTCGACAATTACGAGCTCATAGTCGCCTGAAGGAGCGGCTCGGGGAGCTGATTTGCTGCTTGTGCGAGCCTTACGGGTGGTCTTTTTGGCCATGAATTTTGTATACAAAGTGGGTGAAAGTGAATAATTTCTACTGATATCGGGATTGGTATCAAACTATCTGGCGATACAATTTCGACCTAGTTCTAGCTAAACAGCGTTACCTTCCCCGATCTCTACTTGTCAAGCCTCAGTGGTTTTCCAGCCCGCGGCACTTCAGAAAAAGGCGGTTTTATGGCCGGATCATTCAACTTCTTCCGGAAATATCAGCGATCGATGCTCGTAGCGGTAGCGGTCTTGGCGATGTTAGCCTTTTTTGTGTTGCCTCCATTTCTCCAGATGGGGGCAGGCTCGTACTCTGCAGATCCAGTTGTTGTGTCATGGAAAGGTGGTGCTGTTCGAGAAGGCCAGCTTGAACGAGCAGTGGCTCTGAGAACCCTCGCGAACCGTTTTCTTATGCAGGCGGCTGCTACAGCCGGTCGAGATCCTTCTCGACTACCCGCATTTCCAGAGGGTGAGGAATTGATTGTTCGCGAGATGCTTCTTGCAAAAGAGGCCGAAAAAATTGGATTGACAGTTAGCAATACCGCAATCAATGAGTTTCTTGCTGCGTGGACAAACAATATGGTTCGGCAAGATCAGTTCGATTCAATCATTGCTGGCCTTCGCTATGGTCGTGCGCCGGTTTTGGCGGCAGACCTCTTTGAGTCCTTGCGCACTGCTCTCGTTGCACGAAATACTCTGCTTTTATTTCAAACAGGTTTTTCAGGCGATCCACCGGGTTGGCGGTGGGACTTCTACAAACGACTTGAACAGTCTGCAACGATTAAAGCTTTTCCAGTTGAGGTCGAAAACCTTGCGACTTCAATTGAGGCACCAAGCGAATCAGAGCTAAGAATTTATTTTGAAAAATTCAAAAACAACCTGCCGTCAGCAAGGAGCCCAAACCCCGGGTTTAAAGAGCCTCATCGGGTTCGATACACATCACTCATGGCAGATCAGAAGAAATTTGAGGATGAGGCAGGGAAAACAATAACGGAAAAGGATGTAAAAGAGTTTTATGAGACGAATAAGGAAAGTCGGTTTCGTCAGTCACCGCCTGATGCTCCGCTCACACAAGAATCGGCTCCGAGCCTGACCGATGAGAAAAGCGAAGTGAAAGCAGGAAAGGAAAGTGGAGAAGAAAAAACGCTGAAGGACAGTCCCGAGGCTCCAAGTCAACCGGAACAAAATGAAAAAGAGAATGCACCGAAAGATTCCAGTGAAAAAAAATCAAAGGAAAGCCGGGAGCAGGAGAAGGATGTAAGTCAGCCGTTGGATTCCGATAGTAGTTCAACGAATCGCAGAACACGAGTGATTCCCGTTACTTTTCAAGTGAAAGAAGAGACGGATGGAACTGATTCATCTACCAAGGGCACTGGTCAGGAGCTCGAGAAAACACCTGTTACCGGATCTGCAATACCGGATTCGGTTGAAGGGCAGCCTGCTGTCAACCCAGTGGCCGCTAAAGAAAACAAAGAGCCGGCAGAGTCCTCTGAATCAGAAATGACATTTCAGCCGCTTGAAGAAGTTGCCGAACAAATACGTCAGGAAATTTCTCGGCAACGTGCTACCGAAACAATCGATGCGATTTTTTCAGCACTGGCTGCCGATGTAAATGCTTACGCTGAAGATCGTGCGCTATGGATTGCCCGCGGAAAAGATGGTGACAAAGAGCCGACACCCCCTGATGCTATGAAGATAGCTGAAAAGCAATCGCTTGTTGCAGTAGAATCTGATTGGTTGACTGTGAACGAAGCTGCTGACGGTGGCGGTATAGGAAGCAGTTTTGAATTTGTGCCTGATCCTTCGAGTCGCTTTGGCATTCGCCAGCAGCGATGGCTTGAGGTGATGTTCGGCGATGGGACGATATCTCTTCGCCCGATAACGTCACGAGATGCTGAAGGAAATCGCTATTTCTCCTGGAAACAAGATGATCAAGAAGAACGGGTTCCGACCTTTGAGGAGGCTCGTGATAATGTTGAAAAGGCATGGCGAATAGTCGAGGCCCGTCCCCTTGCTTTGGAGCAAGCTACTGCTTTAGTTGCGAAGATGGACGAAAACGGTTTTGTGGAATCGCTTTCGAAGCCTGAACTCGAGAGAGTTCAGGAAGTTGGTCCATTCACCTGGCTTACGCAAGGTGCGGCGGGAGTGAATGCAGCACCAGTGTTATCATCGCCTCAGGGGCTTGCTATGCCAGGAAACGAGATGATGCAAAAGGTGTTTGCAACTGCTGAAGGGAAAAGCGTTGCTGTATTTAATGAACCAAAGACAATCTGTTATGTCATAGGTGTTCGTGCGTTTCAGCCTCCAGAGAACGAGTTGCAGGACAGGTTCGAAGGCATTCTTGGAGATCAGAGACGTTTGTCCATGGTCGCTCAGACCGCATTTGCTGAGGTCTTTATGGATTGGATCGCTGGCTTGGAGAAAGATTTAGAACTGACGTGGAATCGTGACCCAAGGCTGCCTCGGTGAATAATAGAGGAAGCTCACCACAAGACGTCTTTGGTTTAAAGACGCCTCTATACATTCGCGGTATCAAAGGGCTTTAATGCGACTGCTGCAAGCGGAGGAACGGTGATAGAGACTGAGTGCTCTCGCCCATGGTGGGCAATCCGTTCGCATGGAAGTCGGTCGTGATTGATGATATTGCTACCTCCAAGGTGAGCAGCATCACTATTGAAAATTTCTACATAGTGATCAGCCCTAGGAACACCTATTCGATAGTTCTCACGAGGAACCGGTGTGAAATTGCATACAATAAGTAATACATCTTTTGGAGAAACACCTTTTCTCAAAAACGTAATAATACTTTCTTGCCAATTCTGGCAGTCAATCCATTCAAACCCTTGTCCATCAAAATCTATTTGGTGAAGAGACGTCTCCTCTCGTAGTAATCTGTTGAGTTCTGTGACAGTTTGCGAGAGTCCTCGGTGGCTGTCCTCTTGGAGCAAGTGCCACTGGAGGCTTTCATCAAAATTCCATTCTTGCGGCTGACCAAACTCATTACCCATAAACAAGAGCTTCTTGCCTGGATGGAACCACATTAATGAATACAGCAGTCGTAGGTTGGCGAATTGTTGCCACCTGTCACCAGGCATTTGGCTAAGTAAAGATTTTTTTCCGTGGACCACTTCGTCATGAGAAAGTGGAAGGACAAAGTTTTCATGAAATGCATAGATTAAGCTGAATGTCAGTTCGTCATGGTGAAACTTTCTGTGAACCGGATCCTGCTTCATGAATCGCAGAGTGTCGTTCATCCAGCCCATATTCCATTTAAGGCTAAACCCAAGTCCACCATTATGAGTTGGTCGCGAAACGCCCGGCCAGGCCGTGGATTCCTCGGCGATGGTCAGCGTACCAGGGAAGTGATGATGAACCTGGACATTTAATTCCTTAAGGAATTCAATTGCTTCGAGGTTTTCACGGCCACCAAAGCAGTTCGGTAACCACTCTCCTTCACGACGACTGTAATCGAGATAAAGCATTGAAGCGACTGCATCAACACGCAGTCCGTCAACATGGTAATGGTCCAGCCAGAATAGAGCTGAGGAGATAAGGTAATTCGCTACTTCGTTGCGACCATAGTTGAAGATGAGGGTTCCCCAGTCTGGGTGCTCACCCCTGCGCGGGTCTTCATGTTCGTAGAGAGCAGTCCCATCCAAACGGCGAAGCCCATGATCATCTTTTGGAAAGTGCGCAGGCACCCAATCGATAATGACTCCAATGCCGGCTTGATGACAACCGTCAATCAGGGACATAAAATCTTGAGGAGTTCCAAAGCGACTTGTTGCAGCAAATAAGCCAATCGTTTGGTAGCCCCAACTTGCAGAGAGGGGATGTTCTGTTGGTGGTAAAAATTCCAAATGGGTAAATCCCATTTCGAGGCAGTAAGGAATAAGTTCTTGCTCAAGTTCACGGTATGTCAGCCAACGATGCGGGTCATCCCCCGGCCGCCTCCAGCTTCCAAGATGAACTTCATAAAAAGAGATTGGCTCACTGAACCAATCTCGCCGCAGCCTTTGCTCCATCCATTGCGAATCACTCCAGCTGTAGTCACTTAAATCCGTGATAATAGAAGCGTTCTGCGGCGGCACCTCAGCTGAGTACCCGTAAGGATCGGCACGATCAATAGTTCCTTCAGCTGTTTGAACACGGAACTTGTAGGCAGTATGAGGCCTAACACCAGGAACGAAGAGTTGCCAGAAGCCAGACGGTACCAACTTGTTCATCTTATGGTTGTGGCCAGCCCAGTCGTTGAAATCACCAACGACACTAACTACCTCGGCATTTGGCGCCCAGAGAGCAAAATGGACTCCCTGTTGTCCATTACGGGTACACAGTTGTGCACCAAGCTTGTCATAGCTTTTCCAGTGTCTGCCTTCGCCTAGGAGGTGTAGGTCGTAATCAGTCAGCATTTGTTCATGTAGAGAAGAGGAGGTGAGTAAAAAGGTGGAGCGGTTTCCAAACAAGCCACAATGATGCCGCCTGCTTCTTGATGTAGCGATCAATCAGGTGCTCAAACAATCGTACCGTTGAATGACTAGGCGTGCTGTCCAGCAGGAATGGTTTTGGGGCAGGTTGTTCCGCCTGAAGCGACAGTGCCACCTGAAAGGGGCACTAGGAGCATAAGGCAAGGGTAAATAGATCAATAGGAAAGGCCCGCCGACTAGAAGTCTGTCGGCGGGCCGATCGAATTTATCTATGAAGTTGGTATTGGAAACGTCCGCTCGGATTATGCCACGAGCCGCATCGCCGGTACTTCTCCGGTAATTCCAACAACAAATTCTTCAAAAATCTTTGCATCAAGAGCAGATGCCGAGTCTGCCTCTGGGTGAAACTGGGTGCCAATCGCAAGCCATCCTTCAACTTCACTCTCAATAGCCTCAATAACTCCATCAGGAGATCTTGCCGTTATACGGAATCCTGACGCCAGATCATCAATAGCCATATGGTGCATGCTGTTAACGCGTATTTCACCATCTCCATACACACGCTCCATTGCAGAATCCGATTCTACGAGAAGTCCATGACGGTGAGCGGTGTCGAGTGGATCTTTGTGAGGGATCGCTTGGGGCATGTCTTCAGGAAGATGCAGATACAGGGTGCCACCTTCGGTGACATTAAGAAGCTGCATGCCGCAGCCAATGGCAAGTACTGGTAGATGCCTGGCACAGACGTGCTTGGCCAACATGCGGTCAAATTCTTCACGTCTTTGATCCATTGGACGAACTGCGGGATGTGGCATGTAGCCGTCTCGTTGTGGGTCAAGATCTGCACCACCAATAAGAACAACTCCGTCAAGCGTGTCGAGCAATCTTACGAGGTCGTCTTCTTCGTCAAGAGGAGGCAAAACAAGAGGTATGCCTCCGGATTGAATGATGTTCTCATAATAGCCCGCCGCTATGAATGAAAGCGAAGCATGCTCCTTGCAACTGGAGCGAAAGTCCATATTAATTCCGATTACCGGTTTGGCTGCCATGAAAGTTCCTTCTTCGAGCAACACTGTTGCGTGTTTGCGCCACTCATCCTTGAGCGACAATTTCAAACATTGCGGGTGTGAAGATATCGCTCAAAAAAAACAAGACAAGCATCTTTTTGATTTTGTGGTCAGTAATAGATCGAACCACAAGATGCTGTGCTAGCACTTCATTTGCTAGCACACGGTGTCGTCTGGCACGGAATTTGCGCAATGAGAGCAAGGCTTGTCACGACCCGTTCTTATCAACCAGATAACCAGACCGCATCAGAAAAACTTCGAAACCAGGTTCGCTGGCGTTTGGCAAGTTGGCGAGTTCGTTGTTTCGTCTTCGTGATAGCCTCTTGTTTCGTCATTTCCCCACGGATAAATGCAAGAGATTCTTTGTATCCGGCAGCTTGTGCTGCTGTTTTACCAATTCCATATTGCTGTTCAGCAGCTTCAGTTTCTTCGAGAATGCCAGACTCAAACATCGTTTCAACTCGCTCGTTGATTCGGCTGTTGAGTACTTTTCGCGGATGATCTATGACGAGTATGGGGCATGAAAAAAGTCGCTTTTCAGGATTGCCTGCTGAGTTCCATGAACGCTTGTGATCTACACCAGATACCTGAATGATTTCGAGAGCTCGAATGATGCGTTTTGTGTCGTTGGGGTGAATGGTAGCGGCTATGTCTGGACGGAGCAGGCCAAGTTTCTTGTGAAAAGCTTCAGGGCCGCTCTGTTTTATCTGGTGAGTCAGACTGTTTCGTAACTCGAGGTCTATTGCCGGAGAGTCGTCGAGCCCGTCCCGGAGGCATCTCAGGTACAGTGGAGTGCCGCCAACAAAGAGAATACGTCGACCACGGGCACGACAGTTCTTGATGGTGTGAGTTGCCGTACGAAGCCAATCTGAAGCTGTGAAGAGAGATCCCGGATCTACAAGATCAAGGAGATGGTGGGTCGCCATGGCTTGCTCTTCCAGGGTTGGTTTGGCTGCACCAATATCGAGCCCTTTATACACAGCGACTGAATCAGCACTGAGAATGTCAGCATTGAGTCGCTGAGCTATACGAATGCCTAATGCAGTCTTGCCCGATGCAGTTGGGCCTGTGAGGATTATGCAATCACTTGCTAATTCAGACTTTGAAGATGGCATTGGATCTTTGGTGTCGTAAGTCTTTGTCGCATGGTACAGTTAAGAATGTAAGTATGCGGTAAAAGTATCTTTTGGAGAAGCAGGAGCGATGGAATCAGACAGCCTGAAGCGGACATCAGAACAATCTGTTGGAACAGTACTTGGGCAACTTGAGGACATTATCTTTAGTCGAAAAACGTCGGACGTCGACCAATCGTATACGAGTAAGCTTTTTGCTGGAGGCGTGGCAAAAATAGGTTCTAAGGTTAATGAAGAAGCTGAGGAGTTGGTCGAGGCAGCGGCGAATGAGTCTGACGCAAGAGTCGTTTCAGAGGCGGCTGATCTGCTTTATCACGTTATTGTGCTGCTGGCCCATCGTGATTTAACACTCGTTCAAGTGGAAACCACACTTGCTGGGCGTTTGGGCGTGTCGGGGTTGGAAGAGAAAGCATCAAGAAAATAGTCATTGGAAGGTTACGGATTTTTAATCGAGCTCAACGCAAGTAGGGAGACAATGAAGAAATCGAGATCAGAATCAGCGGAACGGATGCTGCGTATTGGCATTCCAAGTAAGGGACGGTTGTCAGAAGTAGTCTCTGATCTGCTTCATGACGCAGGGCTTTCGTTTCGACGTATTTCTCGTTCCTTGTTTGCACGATGCCGTGATGTACCAGTTGAGATCGTCTTTCTACGAACCGATGATATTCCAATTCTGACAGCTGAGGGAGCGATTGATCTCGGCATCACTGGTGCCGATCTTGTTGCTGAGGGACGGGTCGATCTTATTGAAAGGCTTTCGCTTGGAGTAGGCGGCTGTAGGCTGGCCCTTTGTGTGCCGGATGATGCAGAGATCACGTCACCAGAAAATCTGCAAGGACGAAGAGTCGCTACAAGTTTCCCAAAGATAACTCAGGATTGGTTAGCGCAGCATGGTGTCGAGGTTCATTTAGTTGAGCTCTCAGGTAGTGTTGAAATTATGGTGTCTTTGGGAGTTGCTGATGCCGTTGTTGATCTTGTAGAGACGGGGAGTACCCTCGCGGCAAACCGCCTTCGAGTGCTCGAAGAAATTGGTTGTTACGAGACTGTACTTGTTCAAAATAAAAGTATTGTTGATGCCGATATGGCTGATCGTATTGTCCGGCGTCTACAGGGAGTTGTGATAGCCCGAACATGGACGTTGCTCGAATATAACGTTCCACGTGATCGGCTGGCTGAGGCGGAAGACATTACTCCGGGGTTTAATTCACCAACCGTGAGTGCGCTGGAAGAGAATAGCTGGTGCTCCGTTCGGGCGATGATGCGGCGAAATGAAACTCATAAAATTATGGAGCGTCTTGAATCAATCGGTGCTTCTGCCATTATCGAAACTGATATCTCAAATTGCAGGCTATAGCTGTTAGTCAGCCAAAGTTTCCGGCTAAGGGTCGACCGCCCCGGAACGTAGAGACAACTTCTGTTGTTGCGTCAAATATTGCAGCGGCTGCTCTGTCTGAAGTTTTGGGTGGCATGGATGGTTTAAGAATCACGAAGTCAGCAGGGCGTCCAGTGGCAATGCTTCCTGTTCTGTGCTCGAAACCAAGAGCCCATGCTCCGTTGGAGGTGATCATGGGCAGAGCTTCCTGTGGTGTAATCAGACCAGCATCGATGAGGCAGGCAGCCTCTCCACGAATTGAAAGATCAGGATTGGAGCCGCGCCCATCCGTTCCGAGACAAACTCGTACTCCAGTCTTTTTGAATTCTGTAAGAGGTGGAAAATTGCCAGATAAGGCTTGTGTGGTGCGGGGGCAAACAGCCAGAGCAAGAGTGTGGCGATGGCGCTTGAGCCGGGCCATCGCCTGCTGGTTGTCAACG
>JAUWWJ010000516.1 GCA_030616935.1 Planctomycetaceae bacterium | reverse complement strand
GTCCAGATGCTGATTGAATCTTGATCAGCCCAATAATTCCTCAGCCCATCTGCAAGAAAAGGACCGGTCCGTTCTACTGGCCTCTGGTTCTTTGGCACGAGCGCAACAAATCGAAACTTTCGATATGAAACCTTGCCACCATGGTCCGTCAGCATGATTTGGCTTTTAGTCGAAGACTGTCCGAAGCCGTCGAAGCCTGCGAATTTACTGAGTGCAATTGTTCGTTCCCACTCTGGCCCCTCAGCGATTATTGAGGAAACCAAGGAACCATTGAGGTAGTGCTCAACCGTTGATCCATTGGCAATAATTTTTGCTTCATTCCACTCCCCCGGCGGATTCACAACCTCGTCTGAATCAGCAGCCGCGAGATCATAAATCGCTCCTGTTGCATGGAGTGCATCCGTGCTGGGTTTTCTGTCATAAATCTGATACTCAAAGCCCCAATGCCCAGAGCCCTTGTATGCCGAATTCCAATATGGTGCCCCATGTTTGCGAACTCGATACTTGACACCACTATTAACTTTTTCTGCAATCTTCCACTCAAAAGAAAGTTCAAAGTCAGACGGAACCGGTTCACTTAAAATGCTTCCAGTGGCACCAGGGCGAACAAGCGAGATTTCTCCATCACGAAATTCCCACCCAGTCAATGTGTCTGACTGCTTCATAGTTTTCCAGAAGGTGGGTTCTGCCCAGGTTGCTGGATCATCGAGACGGGCTTCCTCTGCAAAGCAGATACTTGTGCTGAACAGCAAGCAGCCAATTGCAACAAATGTGGTGTATCGACAGATCTGATTAAGAATGAAAATCATGGCTACCCTGATAGAATGCGTGTTCTTCCCCGTTACTGCGTACAGAATGTCCAGTCTACTCAATGCTTACACGACTCCGGACACCTTTGTTCGCCTGAACGTACCAACAAAGACTTTGGCTCAATTTTTGAACGTTTCCTGCATGTTCTCAAGGGCATGTACATCATGCTGTCACTGAACCGCTGGAAACACACCTCCAGTGCCGATCTCCCACCCCCAACCCTTGGGCACAGATCCGCCTCCTTTGTAATCAGCGCTTGGTTTCAGGGGCGGTAGTGAGTCAACAAAGTTGTCGTACTGCTCAACCATATTCTTCACAACATCTGGATGGTCTTTGGCAACATCTTGTGTTTCTTTCGGGTCATGTATCAGGTCAAAGAGAGTCCATACGCCGTCCGTCTTAATCAATCTCCAATCTTTCCAACGCACTGCATAAATGTTTCGTCGAGGCGCATCAGTCGGATCGGCATTATGCCAAAACAGATACTTGTGTGCGTCTCCTTGAAGGTCACCGGAAAGAAACGGCAGGAGGTTTATCCCATCACAGCGAGTAGGCAGACTGAGGCCGGCAGCCGCAGTGACCGTTGCGTAAAAATCAATCGTTCCCATTAATCCCGAATATGTCTTGCCAGCAGGTATTCTTTGAGGCCATGTAATCACGGTTGGGGTATGCACCCAACCCTCTTGTTGCGTGTGCTTTCCTTTCCCGCCTCGATACGGTTCGGACGTTCCACCCTCGTCAATATTCGCGCCGTTG
>JAUWWJ010000416.1 GCA_030616935.1 Planctomycetaceae bacterium | reverse complement strand
TCTAGAAGATGCTCGACAACAAGCTGATACTTTTTCTTCTTCTGTTCCAGCTGGTCGACAGGATCTTACTGATGAGATAATTGTCACAATTGATCCGAAGGATGCTCGTGATTTTGATGATGCAATTTCACTCACGCGTCTGGAAAGGGGGCACTGGTTGCTTGGGGTCCATATCGCGGATGTTGCCCATTTTGTGCAAAAAGGTTCGGCACTCGATCGAGAAGCCCTCGCCCGTGGTACAAGTGTATATCTGCCCGATCAGGTTATCCCAATGTTACCTGAGATTGTTTCGAACAATCTTGCGAGTCTTCAACCAGACCGTCTTCGGCTCGCGCGTACGTGTTGGATTGAATTCTCTGAGGATGGGGCTCCTGTTCATACTGAGGTACAGCGCACGGTTATTAAGAGTTGTCGCCGTTTTACATACGAAGAAGTCGATGTGTTTATCGGTAACCCAGATACCGAAGAAATTGTGATGACGACATCGGTTCGGAACCTGCTCGGGCGGATGCAGCGACTTGCTTCTATCTTACGGGATCGGCGACTGACACGCGGCGCGCTCGAGCTCAATATGCCTGAAGTGAAAATAGATCTCGATCGATCGGGCCGAGTTGCTGGTGCTCATGTTGTTGAGAACACTGAGAGCCATCAGATTGTTGAAGAATTTATGCTTGCAGCAAATGAGGCTGTTGCCAAGAAAATTGCTGCTGCAAAAGGAAAATTCCTGCGGCGAATTCACCCGTCACCGGATCTGCGGAAACTCCGACAGCTAACAGAATTCGTTCTCGAGCTTGGTTTTGAAGTTGAGTCACTTGAAAGCCGCTTTGAATTGCAACGTTTACTCGGACTTGCCCGTCACAAACCCGAAGAGCATGCAGTCCACTACGCAGTTTTAAGAAGCCTTTCGCGAGCGATGTACGCCCCTCTAGACCAAGGGCACTATGCGCTGGCCAGTGATTGTTACTGTCACTTTACATCTCCGATTCGTCGATATCCTGATCTGACGATCCATCGGGCACTCGACAGTCTGGAGGCAGGCAAGAAGCCCCCGGGTGACCATCTTGAGCAACTTGGAGAGCAATGCTCGGAACTCGAGCGACGGGCTGAAGCCGCAGAGCGTGAATTGATAAAGCTCAAATTGCTTCATTTTTTGAGCAGTCGTGTTGGAATGGAGCTTGAGGGCGTTGTAACCGGCGTTGCACGATTTGGTATTTTTGTCCAAGGCGTTCAACTACCAGCTGAAGGGTTGGTAGAGACAGAAGAGTTGCCATCTGATCAGTATCGATTCGATAGGGCGTCTCATACTCTCAGTGGTCATCGTCCGGGAAACATATTTCGACTGGGTGATCCGATTCGAGTATCTGTGCGAGAAGTCGATCTCGGGAAGCGACAACTTCTATTCTGCCCGGTACAGGGGAAAAATGATTCCAGAAGGAAGCAGAAGAGTCGTCGTCTTTCGTCGTCGCGGCGGAGTTATTCGCGAAGGGGGCGAAACGGTGTTCGGCAGAATGAGAGGCAACGGAAAACTCAGGTAGAGAATGGACCAAAATCAGCCAGTCAGAAAAAAACTTCTGATAAGAAAATCAAGCGAAAGAAATCAAAACGGCATAAAAGACGGTAAGGCTGGTTGCTTTTGTGAGAACTCGTACAATCAAATTTCGAAAAAGGTCTATGCCGTTAACCAGTCATACCGTCGTCTGTCCAAAAGGATTCATAAAATAAATGCCGCAGCGAACACCTCTTGCCGAATGGCATGAAAATAATCGCGGACGAATGGTTGATTTTGCCGGTTGGTCGATGCCTGTCCAGTACTCCTCAATCGTTTCTGAGCATCTTGGCACTCGTAACGGTGCGGGTGTTTTTGATGTGTCGCACATGGGACGAGTTGCAATTGAAGGGAGTCAGGCGGCCGAATGGCTTGAGTCCAGGTTGACTCGGCAGGTACGTGACCTGCCGGTGGGTCGAGCCCGTTACACATTAATTACTGGTGTTGATGATACAGGTGGCAAGGTTCAGTTGGATGGAACTCCTGTCATACTTGATGATGCCCTGGTGACCCATCTTGCGGATCAGAAAGATGGAACCCAGCGTTTTATTCTTGTCGTGAATGCCAGCAATCGGCAGCGGGTCGTTCGCTGGCTTGAGGCCTGTCTGCCACCAGAAGGCGTGACTATCAGCGATATAACAGAAGAATCCGCAATGATTGCTGTGCAGGGTCCAGGGGTGTTTGGGCACAAGAAAGACGATGTCCATGAGGGGCCTTTGAGATGTGTCTTTGAAGAAAGCATTCTTGAACAACTTGCTGCGCTGCCGAACTATGGTGCCCTTGAAACCCAATTAGGTGGAGAACCGGTTCTCGTGAGCCGAACCGGCTATACAGGCGAGGATGGAGTTGAAATCATTTTGAAATCATCGCAAGCGCAGGGTGTATGGGAAGAGTTGGTTGAAGAAGGCGGTGCTATTCCCTGTGGCCTTGGTAGTCGTGACACCCTGCGGCTCGAAGCTGCTATGCCACTTTATGGCCATGAACTACATGAAAAAACCGATCCCTTTTCAGCAGGTCTTGGATTTGCGGTGAATATTGATGGTCGAGATTTCCCTG
>JAUWWJ010000318.1 GCA_030616935.1 Planctomycetaceae bacterium | reverse complement strand
GATCGTCAACGCTAATAAATAAGATATTTGGAGACGCATTATTTTGTTTTTCAATCGCTCTATTCTCAGATGGCCGAGCCATTGAAGGAACTGTTAATGCAACCCCCAGCAGCATCCATGTTTGCCAGTTCATTTTTACTTCCGTTTGTTTCGCGATGTCTCATCAGGCGTCACGACTGCCCAGGAACGCGTTTTTAATACCAGCAAGCGTTGCTGAACACATTAAATGTGCTGGAGTGCGAAGAAAGTAGTGGGCGAAGAGGGATTCGAACCCCCGACCCCCTCGGTGTAAACGAGGTGCTCTAACCAGCTGAGCTATTCGCCCTGAATCTTTCCTAAGTGTAACGCACAGTTTCGTGTCCGGCAGTCCCCTCTTGAAAGATCATGATTTTGGCTCACTTCCCCGGCGTTGGGGTGTCGGCTGCAGGCTTGGGTGGAATTACTGTCCGAATGCCTAGTTCTGCAAGTTGTTTGGTGTCAACAAGGCCTGGTGCTCCCGTCATTAAGTCACTTGCCCGCTGTGTTTTCGGGAAAGCAATCACATCACGAATTGAATTGAGATGCCCAAAGAGCATGACCCAGCGATCAATGCCAAGGGCAATTCCGCCATGCGGAGGAGCACCGCTTGCTAGTGCGTCAAGGAGGAAACCAAAGCGTTCCTGAGCAATCTCAGGAGAAATACCGAGAAGTTCGAAAACCTTTTTTTGCGTCGCTTGGTCGTGGATTCGAATCGTGCCACCTCCCGCTTCTGAACCATTAATCACAAGGTCATAAGCAATTGCACGGCACTCTGATGGGTTCGACGTAAGTTTTTCTAGGTCTTCAGGATGAGGTGCTGTGAAAGGGTGATGCATTGCAGCCCAGTTCCCAGTTTCTTCATCACGGGCGAACATCGGAAAATCAATAACCCATGACACGTGCATGGTATTTTCATCGTACAATTCAAGTTCTTTACCAAGATGTTTTCGGAGTGCGTGTAAAGTCTTGCAAGTAGTTTCAAAACTATCCGCTGATATAAGCGCCAGGTCACCAGGTTTTGCCGACAGTGATTTACGAATGTTTTCCGCTACATCTGATCCTAAGTTTTTGGCAACCGGCCCGGTCCATGATTCAGAAGAGTCAAGTTTGAGCCACACAAGACCCTTTGCGCCTGCTTCAACTGCCATCGCTGTGAGCCCATCGAGATCTTTTCTGGAGAATTTTTCAGCAGCACCGGAAACAAGAATTCCTCTGACTCTCCCGCCGGACTCCACCGCACCCTTGAATACGCGGAAGTCACTATCCTTTGCGACCTCAGTGAGATCAACGATCTCAAGGCCAAATCGCATGTCTGGAGCATCATGCCCATACCGTTCCATACATTCAGACCAGGTGAGCTGTGGTAGTGGGAGGGCGATATCCAAATCAAGAATGTCTTTTGCTGTCTTAGCCACAAGACTTTCAATAACACTCGTCACGTCATGTGCATCGACGAAGGACATTTCAACGTCGAGTTGTGTGAACTCAGGCTGTCTGTCTGCCCGTAGATCTTCATCTCGAAAACATTTTGCCACTTGCACATAGCGGTCAAATCCAGCAATCATCAAAAGCTGTTTGTACAGTTGAGGCGATTGCGGTAACGCAAAGAAAGCGCCGTGTTCCAGGCGGCTGGGCACGAGATAATCCCGTGCTCCTTCCGGGGTACTTCTGCCAAGCATTGGT
The DNA here is from genome assembly GCA_030616935.1 of Planctomycetaceae bacterium. The sequence goes on along the minus strand of JAUWWJ010000318.1, from coordinate 1,646 downwards.
GTTTCAACATCAATAAAGCCGAGCTCATCAAAGTGATCTCGCATTATTTTTACAATGCGGCTGCGTAGAAATAAATTATTTTGCATGTCGGTTCGACGCAGGTCGAGCCACCGATTTTTGAGTCGAACCTCTTCGCCAGGCAGTTCCAACGCTCCCGGCTGAAAGACAGGTGTTTCTGCTTCATTGAGAATTTCTAATTCACTACAGACAACCTCGATTTCACCAGTGACGAGCTTTGGGTTCGTTGTTCCTTCAGGGCGTCTTCCAACACGGCCAGTTGCAGAAAGAACCCATTCCGGCCGGGCTGCTCGAGCACGCTCCATGACATTCGTTGGTGCGTCAGGCCCAATCACTACTTGAGTCTTACCCCAACGGTCTCTTAAGTCGATGAAGATGACACCTTTGTGGTCGCGGACACGGTCTACCCAACCACACAGTGTTACGGTTTCATCGAGATGGCTTGGACGTAGTTCACCACAGGTGTGAGTTCGTAGCACGGTGCACGAGGCCTTTCAGGAGGGGGCAATATGAATGAACGCAAGAGGGAAGGGCTTAAGTATTCGGTAGTGAACGAATTGTCCGTGATCGAGACCGTTTCTCAAGGTCATGCCCTCAAATCACATGCGGGGGCCTTGATTGCACCAAAAACGCTATTCGTCCGATGGCTTTTGAAAGAAGCCGGTGTGAATGAGAAGGCCGATAGTCAGCACGATTGAAAGTCCAAGAAAGAGCACAGCTACTAGCATGAGGACTTTGTTATCCGTGAAAAGGGCAACAAGGCCGAGGATGACAAAAAGCAGCGATATGCCAACAGCTGAGAGGCAGAGTCCTTGCTCTAGTTTGTCATTGAATTTAAATAGCGACATTTTTCAGCAGCCGAGAATAAGGGTGTTTGTGAGTGGTGTATCAACCTTGAAAGAACAACGACGGAATCAGCAATACTGCGTTTAAGTATTCGTCGGTCATCGGGGAGGCTGCACAACATTTCGTCCGACAGAAAAAGCGAGCTCTAGTTGTTCGTCACTTGTGTCCCCGCCCATTTCCCGAAACATCATGCTGGGTTGAATGTCCCGATTGTGTTGGTACTTGTCACTTGAATATTCGGTAATCGCACCAGTGATCTGATGGAAGAATATTTGGCAAATGGGTACCCCCGGATAAATCTTTACTGGTTGGACAGCAAACATTTCCAGCGTCCAGTATCCAGCAAATCCAACATCACCAAATCCAGCAGTGACATGTACGAATAAACCAAGCCTGCCAATTGAACTACGTCCCTCAATCATTGGGACGAGATTGTGGGTCTCTGTTCGTTCAACAGTTCGCCCCAGATAAAGTTGATTGGGAGTCAGGACCAGACCCTCTTCTGGGATTTGCACTCGAGCTACTCGGTTACTCTTTCGCATGTCGAGAACAATTTCTTCGTAAACAAGAAGTTCATCGTGAAGTGAAAGGTTATAGCTGTTCGGGTTCCTTCTCATTCCCACAAAATCATCAACGCCACTTCGGGAAGAATCTTTCCCTTTCTTCGTCTCGAATCGCCTGGTTCCCATGCCTGTATGGCAAATAGGCCTGCGCCCGGGACTCACCCAAATCGGGTTGACAAGTGCTGAGATTCGACCTAGTCTATAGGTAGAGTACGGGTC
>JAUWWJ010000415.1 GCA_030616935.1 Planctomycetaceae bacterium | reverse complement strand
GCCGAGGCGGTTGTACGGCACGCACCCTGTCCTGTACTGATCTATCGCCAGGATGCTGGTAAACTCTCAACGAAGTAATTCATTTTTTGAGCAGCCTCACTCGTCGCAACACGCAGCTTCTTTATGTCTGTTCGCCCACTTCTTCAACGCCAAGCCACGGTTCGTTCGCTGATTCGTAATCGCCTTGAGAGTCACGGTTTTCTTGAGGTTGACACGCCAATTGTCGCAAGTGAATTACTACCAGAGGTCTCGATTGACCCTTACACGGTCATGCATGGGAACGAAAAAAAATTCCTGCAGACCAGCCCAGAACCTCACATGAAGCGATTGCTCGCAGAAGATTCAGGGTCCATTTATCAGTTTGCACATTGCTTTCGCAGTGACGAGCGCGGTCCGCATCATGATACTGAATTCACCATGCTCGAATGGTATGAACCTGGGGCAAACCTGACTTCAACTGCCGAATTGATAACACAACTCTTGCATGACTCACTCCACACCGATGGACTGCAAAGGCTGCCTTGCAGGGATGCATTCATTCAGTATGCCGACATTGACCCAATGACGGCCGGTGTAGGTGCTTTATTGCAGGCATCTAATTTTCATGACGTTGGAATTCCAGGAAGCATTTCTAATCTTCCTGCAGAACAGCAGTGGAGCCTTGCATTTGAACTATTACTTTCCGAGGTCGTGTCTCCACAGCTTGGAGTTGCTCAACCAACCATGCTTGAATCCTGGCCTGCAAGTGAGTCTGCATTTGCACAACTAGACTCAACGAATAAACAACTGTCACTTCGCTTTGAAGTTTTCGTTACTGGCATTGAACTCATGAATGGGTGGCAGGAAGAAACATGCTCTTCCACTATTCGAAAACGGCTCGAAAAGACAAATACCATCCGCACGTCATTTAAAAAACAAAAGCTGCCTCTCCCAAACAGACTACTTGCCGTGCACGACAATATGCCAGAAGGCATTGGGGTTGCCCTTGGATTTGATCGCCTCGTGATGTTGGCAACTGGCACTAATTCAATTGATGCCACCCGTTATTTCAATTCTGACAATTCTTGACTTCGAGCAGGAAGCATCTCTGCAGTAAGAAGATTTACTCTGACGGATCCATTCTGATGATCTGCCATATTTCAACGTTCTGAAAACCAGCAGCATCTTCCCCTACTTCTGGCTCTTTTTGAGTCTTATGATTCAACCAGAGATCAACGACGCGTGGCAATGCATCTTCTGAATGTTGTTCACATTCATTAACGTCAACAGTCAGATGCAAAGCCCCTTGGTACTGCTGCTCACCACGAACTATCTCTACAATGGTAATCTTGTCACACGCCGCAAGTGAACGAACAGCTGGAAAATTCCGTAGCAACTTGATTTCAGATAGCTTTCTACCCTCTTCAGAATCATGATGATGTCCGTCGTGATCTGGGCCGCCATGGTCTTCTTCTAATGGAATCAGTCCCGGTGTACAAAACCCATGAACAATACCCCATTCCCCTGCACGAATCGCCTGGTGCCATTGTAAGACCGTTTCACGGGCGCGACTGTGATCAATCCATGCGTTTACTGAAAAAACACTGAAGGATTGCAAGCCAAAGCCAACAGATAAAGCCAAGCCAATCAGGGCAATGCCTCGGCCAGCTTTATGTGATTTTCCGATCGTAGTATCCCTGACCGCTGCAATTGACAGCCCGGCTGCAAAAATTGGAATCACCCACAATACCTGACTCATTAATGCCAGAACAGAAAAACATCCAGCAACCAGAGTAAGTACTGCAAGTGTACTTATCGGACGATATTTGTCGGCATTGTCTTCGGCTTCAATAACAGTCACAACTCATGTCCTTACTGGCTTAGATCAAGCCTTTGACTTCGCTCTTCGCTGCTGCGATTTCTTTTTAGATGCAAAAATTCGTTGCATTTCTTCCAGTGACGTAACGCCGCTGAGCACTAGATCCATTCCCTGATCACGTGCAGTGACATAGCCATCTTTGTTCGCTGCTTTTTTCAACGTCGCAGCATCGACTCCTTTTGCAACTCCTTTCCGAAGAGTGACACCTGAGGCCAGTTCAAATGCACCAATTCTGCCAACGTACCCGCGACCAAAACAGATACGACAGCCACCGTGCTCTGAGGCTGTACGAATGTGGGGAACGTCTTCTGTTGACTTTCCAAATTTTTCAAGAAGTGGAAGAGGTGTCTCCTGATGATCTGCACACTTGGGACATAGCTTACGAACTAACTTTTGAGAGACTGACCCAACAAGACATTTCGCGAGATCACTCGGCGAAATACCAAGATCAATAATCTTGGATATCGCATCAATACTGTCTTCTGCCGGGACACTGACAATAACCATCTTGTCTTCGAGTGCTCGCTCAACCAGTTCTTTTGCAAAGCCTGGGTCTCGTAAATGACGAGTGATAAAACCGCTTGGGTATGAGAGCATTGCTCTCTCAACCGCTCGATTTGGGCTCTCACCTGATTCTGCGTCATACTTCTGTATTTTAACGTTTTGGACTTCCGTGTTGTTTTCGTTTTTCTCCTCAATAGAAACAAAGTCTCGCATCAGCCGATCCCCGGCCGTTACTGTCATGTCAAAAAGAGCGGAGAG
>JAUWWJ010000248.1 GCA_030616935.1 Planctomycetaceae bacterium | reverse complement strand
GATAAACAGCGATCACCAGTTCCACTCGATCAAATTGAATAAGTATGAACTGTATACTCCATGGTCAACCGCATCAGGTCGATGGCGAGAGTACCATTTCGGAGCTGATAGAGGGTTTTGAAATACCTCGCACGGGTACGCAATGGAAAGGAATGGGGAATTCCTACCCCGTAGTTCTCATGATGATTGTCGCCTTGCTGCCGACTTAGTTTAGAAGGAGAGTTTCTTAATGGCAAAACGAAGAACAGCACGGCTCGTTTTTGATATCGAGTCAGCAGCCGACGGAGAACTCATCGCAAAAATTCGTTATCCGGGAGAAAAGCTCTCACCGACGGAAGCAATTCAGCGGTATCGATCTGAACTTCTTGAGCAAAATGGAAAAGATTTTATTCCATATACATTTCAGCTCCCTGTGTCACTTGTTGTTGCCACAGTTGCCGATGATTATTCATTGATTGATCTTGTAGCTCTTGATGAAGAGATGTCGCGGCCTCATGAAATCGTGCGTTTGTTTTGGGAAGGCTGGCGAAAAAATGGTCAGCCACAGCTTGTTTCATTCAACGGCCGCGGTTTTGATATGCCACTGCTTGAGGTTTGTGCGTTTCGGTACGGATTAGGTATTCCTGAGTGGATTGCTGAAAATGCTCGCAGTTTCGAACAGCCACGGAATCGATTCAACAGCTCTGCACATCTCGACCTGCACGAATTTCTAACCAATAATGGTGCAAGCCGATTTGTGGGAGGACTTTCTCTGGCTGCCAATCTCATTGGCAAACCTGGAAAACTTGATGTGGCCGGTCATATGGTTCAAGACCTTTGGGATGGTGGCCGAGCACGTGAAATTCATGACTATTGTCGAAGTGATGTACTCGACACGTACTTTGTTTATCTACGAAGCCGTGTAGTTGCCGGCGCAATTTCTCTGGCAGACGAGCAGTCATTGATTGATGCAGCCCACATCTGGATTCGGGGCAAAGCAACAGAGTCGTCAGGACTGGCACGGTATCTTGAGGCTTGGGGTGATTGGCAGAGCCCGTGGGGCTAACACATAATTGTGTAGCCCCACAGCAAATCCGTTATGCCTCAGTGATTGGCTCTTTAACGAGTTGAATGAAGTGATTGCCCTTTGACCCACTCGAGAGTTCTTTTGCCTTCTTTTCGGCAGCACACTTGTCAGCATATTCGAAGACAGCAAGACGCTTTAGCCCGGAGTTGAAAACTCCCCAGTACGCCTTAAGACGGACATCTTTCACAACCTTTTTTCGGGTTGCTCGTTTTTTGGCTGCTTTCTTTGCTACTTTTTTCTTTGCTACTTTTTTGGCAGCCTTTTTCTTTGTAGCTTTCTTAACAGCCTTCTTTTTTGCTGTTTTTTTAACAGCCTTCTTCACTGTTTTTGTGGTTTTTTTGGCAGCCTTTGTGGTTTTTTTGGCAGCCTTTTTCTTTGCGATCTTTTTCGCCATGGACGCTCGCCAGCCTTCTGTGCAACGGTGAAAGGGTTAGTCGGAAACAGTAGCCACTATACGGAGGATGGCCACCTCGTTGATTCCAACGAGAAGCCGACAGTATAAGATGCCAGGCGGTCTCCGCACAGGGACCGCCGCGACAGCCTATACTGTAGGGATGATGAGAGTGGAAATACCAACAAATGAGCCCCTGCCTGCTGGTCCGCTAGAGGACTATCGAAAACTTGATGATACTGTCCTGGCGAGCCGAATCGACGAAGTTCGACAGCGTCTCGGGTCGCGTGTGCTGATTCTCGGCCATCACTACCAGCAGGATGGAGTGATCGCTCATGCAGATTTACGAGGCGATAGTTACCAGCTCTCCAAATCTGCAGCGGAACGAACAGACTGTGAAGCCATCGTGTTTTGTGGTGTCCATTTTATGGCGGAGACAGCAGATATTCTTGTCAATCGACCTGAGCAGATGGCAGGTCGAAATGGTTCACGAGTGAACGTCGTATTGCCCGATACCGCAGCGGGCTGCTCAATGGCTGATATGGCAGCAATTGAACAGGTGGAGGATGCGTGGGCTGATCTCGGTGAGATTATTGACACCGATGATATTACTCCAGTGACCTATATCAATTCTGCTGCCAGCCTGAAGGCTTTCTGTGGTCGACATGGTGGCATTGTTTGCACATCAAGCAATGCCCGAGCTGTTCTTGAATGGGCTTTTGCTAGAACGAAACGTGTTCTTTTTTTTCCTGATCAACACCTCGGCCGGAATACAGCCAACTCAATGGGTGTCCCACTTGAGCAGATGTGTGTGTGGAATCCTCATAATCCGCGACTTGGTGGCAATGATTCAACAACTTTGGAAAAAAGTCGAGTGATTCTCTGGCAGGGTCACTGCAGCGTGCATGCAATGTTTCGTCCAGAGCATGTTGCCACGATGCGAGAGAACATTCCAGATGTCAAAGTTCTTGTCCATCCGGAGTGCGCACTTGAGGTTGTTGAAGAATCTGACCTCGCTGGCTCAACGAGTTATATCATTAATCAGATACAAGCTGCTGCCCCTGGCACGTCATGGGCAATAGGTACAGAACTTCATCTTGTTAGACGCCTCGAGCAAGAGCATCCTGAACAGACAATCCGATTTCTCTCGCCGACGGTTTGTATGTGCGCGACCATGTATCGTATCGATTTGGCACATCTCTGCTGGAGCCTTGAACACCTCGAGTCAGGGAATCCTGTCAATGTAATTCGCGTTGATCAAGATACTGCACACTGGTCTGTTGTTGCTCTCGAACGAATGCTGGATGTAACGGCCTTAAAGCAAGGCTAGATATGCCAAAGGCGTGTCTTTAGGAATGTCTTTATGAGATAGATAAAGCGATCGGGGTGGATGATATCTCATCTGAAAGCGTGAGCGAGTGACGTATTCTTGTCAGATGTGAATGTGAGACTGTGGACAATTGAAGTTTTTAGGTAAATTCGACAACGTAAAGCACTTTTTTGGGAACAGAGCAGGCCATGCATTATCCCTTGTCATATTGCACGAACGTCCATCCTTGTCGGTCACGCAATGATCTTGAGAGAATAATCACCCAAGAAGCTCGTTCTGTTCAGGAACAATGTGGCTTTAGCATTGGGGTTGGCCTTTGGTTGCCCGAAGTCGTCATTTCTGAAGTGGTTCAAGATGCGACCGTTACAAAAAACATCGCGAGTCTTCTTGCTGATCAAGGCCTTCAGTGCTTTTCTCTTAATGCCTTTCCTTTTGGTGATTTCCATTCAGAACGTGTAAAAGAAAATGTGTACCTTCCAGACTGGTCAGATGTTCGTCGCCTTGAATACACCCGACTTTGCAGCCAGTTCCTTGCAGCAATAGTAACAGGAGAAGACGAAGGCAGTATTTCAACACTGCCACTTGCGTATAAGCAAGCAGCACAATTCCCTGACTTTTCTAAAAGAGCCATCGATCAACTTATACAGCTTGCTCGCGATCTTGACAGATTACGTCATGAGACTGGAAAGATTATTCGGTTGGCCATCGAACCTGAGCCGTTCTGTCTTTTAGAAACGACCCCTGAGACCATTCAGTTTTTTGAGGTACTGTGGGATACTGCTGATAAAGCAGGAATTGGTGGACTGGTGCGGGAGCACATCGGTGTCTGCTACGACGTCTGTCATCAGGCTGTTGAGTTTGAAAATGCAAGTGTGGCGATTCGTGAGTTGTCTGCGGCTGATATTCGTATTAATAAGGTGCAGATAAGCTGTGCTATCGAACTTAATAAACCATCAGATGAAAAGGCACGTGAGGCGTTAGCGACATTCGCTGAGCAACGCTATCTTCATCAGACCTTTGCACGGCATTCGGATGGCCGGGTTATTAGCCACACTGACCTGTCTCAAGAACTTGCACTCGATCCGCCTTCCGACTGGCAGCGGGCAGAAAAGTGGCGAGTGCATTTCCATGTACCGGTCGATGCAGATCATCTTGGACCGTTAGGGACAACGAGGCCAGAACTTATTCGAGCACTTCACGCGATTGGCCAATTGCCCTACGAGCCGCACCTCGAAGTGGAAACCTACACGTGG
>JAUWWJ010000443.1 GCA_030616935.1 Planctomycetaceae bacterium | reverse complement strand
CGATATGGCTTGTTTCGGGTTTGCTTTCCGGGGTACGTCAACTCAAAGGCATCCCCTTCGTGGCCTGCTTGCTTAAAAGCCTGCTCGATAGTCTCTTGCTACGTTACTTGATTAATCTTCTGCGGGAAATCGAGTTCGACAGCAGTACTCAATGATTCGATCGCTTGGGGACTACTCTCTTCACCCGCTTCTGAGTCACTTTCATCTTCGTTTGCCTCAGAACCTTCCGGTCCCTGCGAACCAGCCGAAGACTTATCAGCGGTTGATACGATTTCACCAAAGCCCAATGAATACGTCGCCAATCTGCCCGGGAAGGAGGTTCGAAGCATCTCCTCAACTGCATCACCGCTTCGCTCCGACGTATCGATCTTATATCGTAGATTTGCTGGGACATCACCGACGGTAACTGAACTTACGGCAACGTCGGGCAGGCTTGAAACAGCTTCTCGAACAGATGAAATATCGAGCCCTTGGTCTTCCTTAAACGCAACCTGCACACTGGTACCACCGGTGAAATCAATATCGAAGATACCTTGCCCTCGCTGCCATGCGGCAACAAGACCAATCGTAATAAAAACAAGTGACACGACAACGGCTGGCCGCACCCATCGCACAAACTCATAGCTCGTTTTCCCAAACAAGCGAGCCATTGAAAGAGTCTTGAGCAGCCGCTTTTGTTCAGCAAGATCAAAAATAACCCGTGAGCAAAAAACTGCTGTGAACAAATTAAGAGACAGACCGAGAATCAGAGTAACCGCAAAACCTTTAAGTTGATCTGTACCAATCGAAAACAGAACGATGCCCGTAATAAGTGTTGTCAGATTCGAGTCGACGATGGTTGAAAACGCTCTTTGAAAACCGTTCCGAATAGCCATACGAACAGACGCACCACGGTCGAGTTCTTCTCGCATCCGTTCATAGATAAGCACATTCGCATCGACAGCCATACCAACAGAAAGCACGAGGCCGGCTAGTCCCGCCAACGTAAATGCCGCTTTGATAGAAATCATCAGTGCCACAACAAGGACAATATTCAACAAAACAGCTAAATCAGCAACGATCCCAGAGAAGCGGTAATACATGAGCATGAATGTCAGGACAACGATTGTTGCCAGCAACATAGCCCTCGCACCAGAGCGAATTGTATCAGCCCCTAGCTGTGGACTTATCTTCTGTTCGCTAATTGGATCACTATACAAGGCAGCAGGCAAACTCCCCGCATTCAACACACCAACAAGAAACTCAACGTCAGCCTGTTTGAAGCTACCCGTAATTTGTCCGTCACTTGAAATCGTACTTCGAATAGTAGGGGCTGATAGCAACACGCCGTCAAGCACAATCCCTAGCTGACTAAGCAAACGGTTCGCTGGATCTGGCAGGTTCTGGCTTGTGAGTGTCCCAAAGAGCGCTGCCCCTTGAGAATTAAAAGAAAAGTTCACGCAGGGCTGCAAATTCTGGTCATATCCACCTGAAGCCCTCGACAGAAAATCTCCTGTCACATCAAATCGATCCAGTGCTACAAGAACTTCCGGAGTCCCATCACCAGCTTGACGCATCACCAAAGTTGAGTCACCTGCTGGATTGATCTTCTGGGTATCTATCTGTATCCACCTACCGATTGAGCGATCTCCTGAACTGACCAAACTCCCAGAAGAACTAGTCGCCTTTTCTATAATTTCTTTATGGCGGGGATCCTGGGGATTAGCGACTATACGAAACTCTAATACACCAGCACTCGAGACGATTCGCTTGATAAATTCGACCTCTGCTTGATCCACCTCAGGCACAATGACTTCAAGTTGGTTTGTTCCATACTGCCGAACTGTCACCTCTTTCTGGCCACCTGGATTAACCCTACGACTTACTGCAGCGACAAGCTTGTCCATGCTCACGCCGCCTTCGGGCTGTTTAGCAGAATCAATTTCGTAGACAAGTATGACCCCTCCCTTGAGATCAATGCCCATGCGAGGAGGCCATCCCAGCGCAGTCACTACAATGCCCGCTGCGAGAGCTACAAGGACAATCGACAGCCTTCCCCAAAGACCACTTGCTTTGAGTTGCCGCGTGACAAGCCACGCTAAGAATGTTGGCACAGAAATAATGGCAAGCGTCAGCACCCAGACCGCCCACGACTCGTTCCACCACGCTGCAGAGGCGTTCTCAGTTACCTGAGCAATCAATCCGAACCAGCCATCCATGCCATTCATCTCAATCTTCTTTCATCAAAAGTTTAATCAACAAAGTACGGTACTTGGGCGTCATGCCCCAGCACCAACTGTTCTTTCGTTATCTGAATCAGTAAGTACGCGATTCACACTTGCCAAAGTAAATGTAATTTTTGCATTCGAGCTTTCATCAACCTTGAGAACGACTCGATCCTGCTCTCGATCTACACT
>JAUWWJ010000288.1 GCA_030616935.1 Planctomycetaceae bacterium | reverse complement strand
TGCCAAACCTTCGCATGAATCGGGCCTGACCGAGTTTCAACTGTGACTGTGATGGGGGTTCCGTGTTTGTCAGTGGCAGACTCGATTGGCAAGAGATCAACTCGAGAGTCCAAATACTCTTCATGCTGATACCCATCACCATCAAGCTGTTGCCTGAAGTAACCCTGGTTATAGAACAGACCAACTGCAACGAGAGGAATCCCAAGGCCACTCGCACTCTTCACGTGGTCACCAGCCAAGACACCAAGGCCTCCGGAATAAATTGGCACTGACTCATGAATACCAAACTCCGCAGAAAAATAAACAACCGGATTGGAGCCGAGCACGCCTGCGTGCACATTACTCCATGTTGAATCAGCCGAAAGATACTCTTTGAGTCGTCTATGTGCTTGATTGATTCGACTGTACAAGACAAGTTCGGCTGCACGAGACTCGAGACGATCAGGAGTAAACTCTGCTAATAATGCAATTGGATTATGGTCGAGTTGCCTCCAGCGAATTGGATCCAGATCCCGAAATAGATTCGTCACTTCCGGATGCCAACTCCACCAGAGATTCTGAGCTAATGTTGTGCACTTCGCATACAGGGACTGAGGGGAAAGTTCATCCAGAGCAAGGGTCTGCTGAGAGATGTTCGAACTGTTCGGTTCTACAGTGTGATCAACTATGTCATCGATGCGGCTCACGGTGTAACTCCAAGTGAGGGGAGGAGATGGTAGGGCACCAGCCAAGGTTCCATAGTATATCGTGGTACGACGCAAACTGCTTAGGCCACCAAGTGCCGGGGCAAACTTATAGAATCATTTGCTCATACCTTCATAAAACAGGGTATAATGAGAAAATCCATGTCGATCATTTCCCCTCAATTTCCGACCGGTTCATCACTCGCAGAACTCTGTAAGGAGATCAAATCGGTTGATGTAAAAACAAGAGAATTAGGGCCTTGGGAAAGTGGTGCCTTCTCAAAACTTGCTTCTCACGGCTGCCTGGCAGGCTGGATTAAAAAAAATGATGGGGGAACAGAGGCTTCGGAAACAGAAATCATGCGACTTCTTGTTTCCATTGCATCCCATTGTCTCACTACGGCATTAGCCCTCACGCAATGGGCGAGCGCTGTTCGTATAGTGTCTCGAGGAAGTCAGGAAATCCGGATGAGTTTTCTTCCTGACCTCGCGGCAGGCCGACAATTTACGACTGTCGGCATATCTCAACTATCAACCAGCCGACAGCATCTAGGACGGCCCATCCTGACAGCAAGACCAACAGACATGGGCTGGTCACTCAATGGCAAGTGTCCATGGGTTACTGGCGCCGACAGTGTGAATACTCTTGTCACAGGTGCAGTCCCCATGGATTCAAAAGATTCTCAAGCAACTCCGCATTTCTTCATCCTCAGGATGAATAGCTCCGGCATACAAGTGGCTACCCCAATGGACTTGCTTGCCTTAACAGGAAGCCGAACATCGAGCATTGACTTGAAAGATGTCTCAACGGAAGCCGAGATCACACCACAAACTGAAACTGGTCCTCAGACTGGGGGTCTGGGAACAACCGCCTTAGCCATAGGAAGCACTCGATCCTCACTTGCGATACTTGAGCAAGAATCCTTCCGAAGAGATGCACTGAAACCAATTACGGCGGAACTTGAGAAAGAAGTTTCCGCGATTGAAACTACTCTATTTAAAGCCACGATAGATGGTATTAGCACTCAGGAACGAAATTTACTTCGTCAGCGAGCAAACACATTAGTCACCCGGACAGCGCAGGCGGCACTTACCGCATCGAAGGGAGCCGGCTTTGTACAAGGGCATCCAATCGAACGCCTCATACGCGAGTCCATGTTTTTTCTGGTATGGAGTTGCCCACAATCTGTCACCGAGTCCCTCTTATGCGACTTTGCAGGGATCGAAAGTCATGCCGACGGCCCTTCAATAACCACACCCTGAAACCGCTAGCGCCTAAAGAGCGATACGGGCCATCGAAGCAACAGTAATTTCTCAGGTATCAAGACTACTGGCGTTCCACCTAAGTCGTAGCAAAATGTGTCACCCAGAATTCCCAAAACCACATTTCCCTTCAATGCCCCACTGTGGCAAATAAAGCCCCAAACGCATCGATGACCAGACTTTTCAACTACCTTTAATCCTACAATCCTGTCTTCGGCGGGTATACCGCTGGTTCGAATCAACTGTACCGCATGCCGGGTGTTCCCGGCAGTTGAATCTTGGATCGTACTTAACAAACGTTGCCTGATTGTTTTGCGTGAGCAGCTATACTAATGACATGAGTCGACAAATAAAAAATCCATTTTATATCGTGCTAGGAGTAATCGGTTTTACCTTCACGATTACTGCCGCGAGTTACTGCCTGTCAGTGCTACGTGGCGTTCGCCCCCAAGCAGCTCTCACAGAAAAGTCGCATCCTCTTGAAGAGATTATGGACCGTCACGGAACAAGCCTTCTCACAGGGCAATTAATTCTTCTTGCCGTCGCTACAGTTGGTGCAGTGGCCGTTGATCATTTGAATGGTCAAAACAAACCAAATTCCCATCAGCCCCAACGACTGACGGATGACAATGGGCCTGAAAGTGATTCACCCTTGGAAACGAAACGGTTGTGAACGAGGTCGCCAAGCACATTGCGAATCTCTGTGAAAGAATCCGGCACCATGACCGGCTTTACTACAGTGAATCACAACCTGAAATATCTGATCTGGAATATGATCGCCTCATCGGGGAGCTTCAACGACTTGAGGCTGACAACCCTTCGCTCATTACTCCCGACAGTCCTACTCAGCGTGTAAGTGGTGAGGCGATTGGGTCTCTTGACTCAGTGCAGCATCACATACCGATGCTTTCAATCGATAACACATACAGCACGCAAGATCTTAAGGCGTGGGGCACTCGGACCAAAAAGCATCTCCAAGAGGCAGGGAATAATGAGCCTATTCATTGGGTGCTAGAGCTAAAAATAGACGGTGTTGCAGCGTCTCTAACATACGACTCAGGCCTCCTTGTTCTTGGTGCGACACGAGGAAATGGAATTGTTGGTGATGATATTACGCATAATGTCAAAACAATTAAGTCAGTACCTCTTCGCCTTGGACTACAAAACCCTCCCCCGCAAATTGAGGTGCGAGGAGAGGTCTTCATGACAAACTCTGCATTAGTTGCACTCAATGAGTCACAATCCGCTCTTGGGCTTTCTCCTTTTGCGAATACTCGCAATGTAGCTGCCGGCAGCATTCGATTACTTGATTCAAAAGAATGTGGCGATCGTCCATTACGTTTTTTTTGCCACGGTGTTGGCAACACGGAATCCCTGAACATTGACTCTCAATTCGAGTTCTACACATGGGCAAAAAATGCTGGCTTACCTGTTGCACCCAAAACAGAACGTTTTGATTCACTCGAAGCCCTCATCGATGCTGGAACAACTCTTATTGAAGGACTACACCAACTCGACTTCGAGGTTGATGGATTCGTCATAAAGATTGATCGATTTTCCCAGCAGAAGATACTTGGGAGTACCAAAAAAAAACCACACAAACAAAAAACCACAAAAAACCAAAAAAAAAAGACCACGACACAAATACACGACATAAAAGATCAACAGGGCCCGCATCCCAC
>JAUWWJ010000004.1 GCA_030616935.1 Planctomycetaceae bacterium | reverse complement strand
CTCGAGAGAAGGCCTTCTTCTCAATTGAAATGATTTGAGCTCAGCAGGCCTGTATGATATCGCTTAGAAGGATGATTGGACCATGATGCTCTATTTTTGAAATTCAAGAATCCATTTTTGATGATGCTTCGTTCATACTCTCTTGAGAATCGATCAGAATCGTGACCGGTCCATCATTGATAAGAGCAACCTGCATGTCAGCAGCAAATGTTCCGTGAGCTGGTGCACGCCCAGTGAGAAGTTCTATTTTCTGGAGAAACTCTTCGTAGCGTGGTATCGCTTCTTCTGGCTTTGCAGCCTGAAAAAAACTCGGTCGATTACCTTTCTGAGTGTCTGCAAAGAGTGTGAATTGGCTGACGACAAGAATGTCACCTTGAATGTCTTGGATATCCTTGTTCATCCGTTCTTGTTCGTCAGAAAAGATTCTCAGTCGAGCAATTTTTCCAGCAAGCCACTGCACGTCTGCTGACCCATCACCGGTTTCAACCCCCAAAAAAACAAGAAGACCTCTGCTAATGCTGGCTGTTTCCTTGTGACCTATCGTGACAGATGCTTTTGAGACGCGTTGGATCACCGCTCGCATGGGAAAAGTTCCTACTGGTATTCTATGTTTTGGTTACTTCTTCAAGTAAACAAAACAATTCAAATTAACTTCACTTTGGAAAAGCCGTGTCAGTTAAGTTATCTCACAATGTTATCGGAGAAGGCCAGACACTGGTGATCTTACATGGTCTTTTTGGTTCAAAAAGAAATTGGTCATCAATAGCCCGGCAACTTTCGGACAGGTTTCGAGTCCTGACAGTTGATCTTCGCAATCATGGTGAAAGCCCGTGGAATGATATCCATGATTACCCCTCTATGGCCGAAGATGTTGCCACTCTTCTTGAGCAAGAGTGTGCCGAACCAGCCACTGTTCTTGGTCATAGCATGGGTGGCAAAGTGGCAATGTATCTTTCACTTGTGTGGCCTCATCTGGTAAATCAACTCATCGTTGTTGATATTCCACCAGCACGTTCTTCAGGTACACCGATTGACTATGTGCATGCGATGCAGAAAGTGCCACTTGCGACGCTTTCTCATCGTCGAGACGTCGAGCTGGCTCTGGCAGATATGATTCCCGATCCAAAAGTTCGGGGTTTTCTAGTTACAAATATTACGAGTCGGCCAGAGGGACTTACGTGGATCGCTAATCTTGATGTTATTGAGAAGTATTTTGATCAGATTCTTGATTGGCCGGATTCACTAAAAGGTCGTCAGTTTTTTCGCCCGACTCTTTTCCTTGAAGGAGAGTACTCAACCTTTGTCGGTCCCGAGCATGCGGAAGTCATTCAACACTTTTTCCCAGCGGCACATCAACAGATTATTGAGAACGCTGGTCACTGGGTGCACGTCGAGAATACAGCGGCGTTTCTGCATGCTGTACGAGCATTCGTAGAATCGTCATGATGCGGTTGTCTTAGAACGGGCAGGAGGACTTCCAACACATGATTTCATTAGTCACAGGATGTGAAAACTGTATTTCTCGAGCATGAAGCAAAAGTCGATCTGCAGCTACAAGAGCAGTGGCACCTGCATATAACGGATCCCCAAGAATAGGATGATCGACAGAAGCAAGATGAAGCCGTATTTGATGCGAACGACCTGTGCGTGGTTCAATCCGAAGACGAGCATGACCGTTCTGGTTTTCGAGCATGTTCCACAAAGTTTCGGAAAAGCGACCGTTTTCGTAATCAATTTTGTAACGCGGTGGCCGTGTCAGATCTCGTCCGATCGGCAGTGTAATACACCCGGAGTGTTCTGCAGGGGTTCCCTGCACAATGCACTCGTACACTTTGTGAACTTTGCGTTCTTCAAACTGAAGACTAATATTTCGCTGCGACGCTTTATCCAGGGCCATGATCATGAGCCCTGATGTATCCCGATCAAGACGATGCACAACTAGCGCTGTTGGAAAGCGTGTCTGAATGCGGCTGGATAGACAGTCCTGTAAATCGGGTCCCCGTCCTGGCACGGAAAGGAGCCCCGAAGGTTTTTCAAGTACCAACAGATTTGCATCGCGGTAGTGAACCAGAGGGTTGTCACCGGGATGCATGAATTGGACCTTTGAAACGTAGTGAAAAACTTTTGTGGGCACGATATGTGACTCATGCCATATCTGGGATCTGATATATGTGTCCTAATACCAGACGCCTAGCCGCACGAGAAACGTGTCATTGGGATGATAGTCAGCCGTATCAGTCACATAATATTCGACGAGCCGACCAGTCACCCAGCCGGTTTCTAGACGCCAGCTGATTCCAAGATCTGCAGGTCTTCGCTCCCATCCGGCCAGCAAACGATAATCGTGATAGACCACAATATCATCGGCGCCAGAGTCTCGACGAACAGCCCACTGATTTCCTCCAAATTCACCAGCAAGATAAACCCACTGAGCGGCCTGTGACGTTTCTTTGATTCGCCAGGCGAGACGAGGCCGTGGAAAGATCAACTCAAAGCGTCGATCATCGCTCGGAGTCCAGAGAAGCCCGCCAGCGGGCAGGAGATTGACGTCATAACGATCAAGGTAGATGACACCAGCAACAACACTGAGATCTTCACGAGCCTCCCAGGCACCAAATCCGTGACCTGTGACTCGGAATGCCTGTGCACTGTCATTCACAAAGTCACTGT
The DNA here is from genome assembly GCA_030616935.1 of Planctomycetaceae bacterium. Next base: position 13,662 of record JAUWWJ010000004.1, on the reverse strand, counting down.
ACCAGCCGGGTGCGACTGCAAGATCAACACCCAGACGTTCACCAATTTTTCGCATCCAGCGGGCCTGAATCCATGACTCGTAGAGCGTCGCAGGAAGCCCAGGATCCATTGGGCCACTTGCCTCATCCACAAATGTCCAGCCAAAACCGGGAGTGATGAGAAGCGGTGAATCAACGGTTGGTGCAGGCATACCAAGGGTCAGGCTCATGTCGAGCGTAGCAAGCCCAAGGCCGTTGCTGCCCAGACGAGGTAATTCGGTAGTCGTGAGAATGAGTTGCTGAAGAGCCCCAGGCTTTGCTCCGGGGGGAAGTTTGCGACCGGGTGGATTATTTTCCTGGCGTGGCTGACCGGGTGGCGCAACATCGTCTGGTAGAAGTGGTTCGGTCAGGTCTTGGGGGTCACCGAGTGCAGCAAAGCGAATTTTTTCAAAGAAACTGGTATCAATCGACTCGACTGGAGGGAGTGGGAGAATTGCATCGTCGGAAGCAAACAAATCACATGGCTGAAATACAAGACATACAATGAGAACCAACAATGAGACAGAACGCTTTTGAGAAGCCATGCTCTTCTCCACACGCGTTAGTAGGCAAGGCCTAAGCGAAACATAATGGTGCTTGGCAGATCATTAATTTGCTGGAATCGCTGCGGTCCTAAGTCATTAACATAGAAGAGCTGTCGATAAAAAGCATAGCCAATTTCAAAATTCCCAGAAAAACCGGTTGTGGCAAGAGGAACCCACTCTGTGCCAAGCGAGATTCGAATGTCGTTGTAGTCGAAGTTCTGAACGAATCCATTCGTTCCATCGGCATTGATAGTGCGAAACGTCCAGCGACCACCACCGTATTCACCAGCGACATAGCCCCACCAAGCATGTCGGCGTGTTTGTCCAAAACGCCACATAGCTCGTGGAGCTGGAAAGAAAACGTCATATCGAGATGTTGCGTTTGGTGTCCATGTAAACCCAACGGCTGGTAATATTTTCACCTGATTTCGGTCGAGGTAGATGACCCCCAGTTTGCCTTGAAAAGTTGGCGTCATATTTAACGTGCCGATTGCTCGTCCCATTACACGCCAGCTATCCGTGACAAAGACATCCCAGTTTGTATAGAAGCCAACTCGGATTCCAAATTCTGCACCGAATAGCGGGGTGAATTGTGGATTCCATGCTGTATCAAGAAAGCTGTCATACGTATTTCCGGGAAGTTGAGGAGCAAGAGTATTGGTGCTTGGAAATGCATTGGATTCTGGACCACCCCATAACTGCAAACCAAAGCCAGGGGTTATCAGCAGAGGCGCTTGATTAATATTCGCTGGAGAATTCATGAAAAAAGGGAGTGCGAACGTTGCTGATGTATCGAGTTCGTTCACAGCGACCGAATTTCCCCGACCAGTTCCAAGAACGTAGGTCCAACTTCCTCGCACGCCCTGATATGCCCGCATCGATTGCTGGTAGGTCTGCTGAAACCATTCGCTTTGTTGTGTTGGTGGTTGTGGGTAGCCAACAGGCAATGGTTGTGAAGGATTACTTGGGACAATAGGCGGTGGTGCTGTCGAGTAACCCGGGTAACCAGGTTGTCCACTCACAGCCGACGTGGCCCATGTCGGTGGCGGATTCGTTCCTGGGTTGGTCGCTGGCACAGGATAGATCTGGCTCGCCTGTGGTCCGTACGGGTCCCATGCAGGGGGCGGAGGAGAAAGCGGATAGCCATATGGTGATGCCTGTGCAATTCTGTCGAGGGACGAAGCAGCAGGTGGAGGGAGCTGTACGGTTTGCGCAGCGATATTGTTATCTGCCATGAATGCAGATATGCCGATGATCAAGACAATGAGTGAAAAGAGCTGTACTCGCACGCGGTCGACGACCCATGCAGCAGGAGGTTGGTTGGGGCCATCCAGAAAGTTCCGAATGCCGACCCCAACTCTTCGTGGGGGGTACCGCGCCGGTGCTGTATGGGTCAACATCGCCAACGTCCCATCATTTTTTCTGTACTCTACTATGGTCTTTAGTTCACGTAGACTTCCCTCTTTGACAGACTTTTTGTCTGATGAAGCAAGCCGATAGGCCTCTTCATTGGTCTCTTGTGCCGGATTGGTTTCCCCTCATTGATTTCGAATGTACTGCGTTATTGATTCGCGCATGTGCAGATGGTGATTCAAGGCAGGTTCTGATGACGAAAATTGCAGACACGGAACGTCTGAAACAGGTGACGAAACTAGAGACCATTGAGTGTCATACAGAGCTCGAATCGACAATGGATCGAGCGAAAGAACTCGCTGTCGAGGCATCGGTATACCTTCCAGCTCTGGTGACAGCGCTTCATCAAAAAGCTGGTCGAGGTCGTCGCGGTGCTGGCTGGTGGCAACCGCCAGGGAGTTTGGCAATGACACTCATTGTAGAAGTTCCGTCAAAAGAAAACCTTCCAGGAGGTGTCCTACCTCTTTGGTCACTCGCGTGTGGACTGGCTGTGGCAGAGTCTCTTCATCAACTCAATCCAGATCTGAAACCCCATGTGCGTTGGCCAAATGATATAGAAATCAATGGTCATAAGATTGGAGGCCTTTTACTCGAAGCCACGACGCAAAAACTACTCATTGGTGTTGGAATAAATACGGATGGTTCGAAGGATAATGCACCAAAGGAACTCCACAATCGACTCATCACAATACCCGACGTCTTGGGTAACACCATCTCACATGACGATCTACTCGCGATCCTTATTCCACATTTATTAAATAATGTTCTTGATACGATCAACCCAGAAAAACGGGTATCAATTTTGAAGCGGTATCAGTCTCATTGCAGCCTGACTCATACATCAATCAAGCTCTTCGACGTTCTGTATGAATATGAAAAAGACGGACCCACGCCGCAGTCGCTCAAGCGTGCGACCACATTGTCAGGTATCTGCAGAGGCATTGATGAGGCAGGTCGTCTTCGTGTTGAGACACCACAGCAAATCTGTGCAGTACTCGCAGGAAGTCTGACTGATCCCTCAGCAATCTGGACACGATAAGTCACGACGTCTGGTCGAAACGCATTCTTTCGTTTCTGGAAGTACTCTTTTTTTGAGCCACAAGGCAGATTTCCTGTCCGCCCGTTGACAACTGCTGAACACGGGTCTGATACCCCCAAGACGCACACGATGAGGACCATTGATCAAGTTCTTCGGCATGTGACAAATCAGAGAGTTTGAGTGTTGCAATAATTCCCCGTGGTTTATGAGGACGCGATGAAAGAATTCTTTCTAGAGAGGCCATCGTGCTGGCAGGGTCGATGTTCATATCAGTCAGAATCCAATCAAAGCGACCAAAATCTCTGATTCGGACATCCCTGGCACGTTTTTTCCAGTGCGTGAACTGCTCATGTTTAGCAATCTGAGGATGAATGGTGGCGGGATCGACACCGACCACCCGGAGATTTGCTTCCAGAAGACGCTGGCAGGCTCCACCAGGGGCGGCGCCCAGCTCACAGACTCGTTCTCCAGAATGAAACTGAATACCAAAACGGGCGATTGCTTCGTCGAGTTTGAGCCACGCCCGTGAGATTCCGTGAGGAGGCATCTGTCCAGGATAATATCCCCCAGACCATTGACCAGTCTGAGCGTTCCCAACGTGCCACCCAATCCACCAGCGATCAACCGAGTCAACAACACAGTTCAGAATGAGATTTGGTTCAGATGCGATACGTTTTTTCCGCAAGGAATTTAAAGTAGCTATCTTGCGTTGAATCGAAGCAGTGTCAATCTGAAGACGCGGATCACGTTTCCATACATGGACGGCATCTACTTTCAGTGAGCCAAGTAATCGTAAAGTAGCAGCGATTCTCTCATCTTCAGTTGGCCCTGTGATCTGTCCTAATGAACGGATGCAAATTCGAGCGAAGACGAGTTGTTCAAGAACATTGTCAGGAACTCCAAAATGACTCCACTCTGGTTTCGACACGATGTGTGATGGTATGCGAAACGTTACCAAGCCCTTTCGCCAGTACGACTTCTGAAATAACGGAAAGGCGAGTTTTTGTCGATGCTCTAAAGCAGACTCACTGCCATGCCTACAGCCAACAAGCAAGAACTCACTTTGTTGAAGAGGTGTTGAAGAGCTAGCTTGAGGTATCTGGGCGTTCATGGATATATATCAAACCGGGCTGACCAGAAGCCTACCTGTAAAATGAGGCCGGCCCGGGCGCCCAAGAGCCCGGGCCGGCCTTTCTCGTCAGAACAACGGCATGTTCACCATCGTTTGTTCAGATTGCCAGAATGAAACATTCTCACACCAGAACATGTGATGGAGACCGCCTACGGTCACGTCAAAGACGGATTAGGCGTGGCCCTTCTTCTTGGCAGCCTTCTTCTTCTTCTTGGCGACTTTCTTCTTCTTAGCCACCTTCTTCTTGGCAGCCTTCTTCTTGGCTACCTTCTTCTTGGCGACTTTCTTCTTCTTCTTAGCTACTTTTTTCTTAGCAGCCTTTTTCTTAGCTACCTTTTTCTTAGTAGCCTTCTTCTTAGTAGCCTTCTTCTTGGCCATTGAATGGCTCCTTGCCAGTAGCACCCCTGTGGAATGAACCGACTACTTCCTTGGGGTGCTGAGTATTGGAAGCGATCGACGTTTTCATGCTGCCATGATGTGCAAGCACATACATTGCATGCATGAAGTACAAGTTTTCAGAAATTTGGTGTTCTACTGTCAAGAGAAATCACAGAAAATTTTTTAAAAAAACTTGGATTTTTGTCAAAAAATCGGATCGTGACCCATCCATGCCATGCGAAAATCCAATCCAAAGACATTTTCAGAGACGGTAAGAGAGTTTTTGCGTGTACACAAAAATACTTTTTTTATAGTAGAAAGTCTCTTTTAGGATTGTGTTGAGTGTTTGTTTACCCAGTCGTGAAGCATGGTCATCTGGGCTGCAAAACCCTGCTCGTGACAATTGAGCGGACTTTTGAAAAAACTTGCCAACCAAGGTAGTGAACCGGCTTCGCCAGCCAGTCGGGCGCGATCAACTAACCGAATGAGATCGATTACTAACGGAGCTGCCAAAATAGAATCACAGCCTTGCCATGTGAATTGCATGGTCATGGGAGTACCAAGAAATCCCTCGAAATGGATGTGATCCCATGCAGTTTTCCAGTCACCAAGACTCTCAATGAACTCAATAGATACAAGTGTCTGCGGCGTTGATGGTAAGAGATTTGCAAGCAGATGGTCTTTGCTCTTCACCTTGGCGGCCTTGTTTGAAGGGTCGTCCAGTATTTTTCCATCAAGGTTGCCAAAAATGTTGTGCCCCACCCAACTCATGACATTCAGGTTCCGATCACGAAACATTGGGGCAAGCACACTCTTAAGCAATGTTTCACCTGTTTTGCCATCACACCCTGCATGGGGGAGCCCGCGCTGCTGTGCAAGGGAATTGAGTGCTTGCGGTGTTGCACCAGTGGAAGGTGTAAAATTGATATAGGCAGCATCTGCTTCAAATGCAGCAATTGCGTAGAGGCTGCTTGTAGGGAGTGGACTCGATTCTGATGCGTGCTCGAGTAAGGGAGAGAGTTCATCAAAGTTGTCAGGAATAGGCGATGACCACGGAGGTTCAGTCGATGCGAGGTTCACAACAACTACCCGTTCAACATCATTTGTTTCTGCAAAGTCAATAATATCTGTTCGAATCTGATCAATAATACTTCTTGGTGTCTTGGCTACTTTGGATTTCGGTAGAGAAGCTATAGCCTGGATGGAGGTGCCAGATGCCAATACAGTTCCTGGTCGAAGGCGAGTCTCAATATCTATCAGATCAGGAGTAACAGATTCCAAGACGCCTGGTGGAATGGCTCGACTGACTGTCCACATTCGGCGAGCTTCATCGAGAAGGCTTTCGTTACGAATATCGTGTCCGCCAATAACGATATCACTCCAATCAATCAGGTTGAGTGAATGAAAGCCCTCGGTTTCAGTAATGAGGCCAATTGGCTCAACCAATCCCCGAGCAAGAGCTGCTAGACCGGTCATGACGGTCGTGGCGACGCCACCCTTTGCACCGATTAGCCAAAGTCCAATTCGTTTTTGTGCCATCCAAGCTCCTCTTGGTCACCGTGGTATTATCTGTAGACGGATGGTTCGTTTCTGTTTTTATGCCACCACTTGTTTCTGATGGCATACTGTTACCAGAAGTATGCCACGTCATTGAGGTTCTTACTGTTAAGAAACGGGAAAGGAAAGAAAATTCATGGAAGAAGCTGCTTGCCTTCAATTAGCACATCGGATGGCCTCCCTCCAACCATCAGCGACGCTTGCTATGGCAGCTCGAGCTGGCGCGATGAAGGCATCAGGTATCGACGTTATTGATCTCTCAGTCGGAGAGCCAGATTTTCCGACACCAAAACATATCTGTGAGGCCGGGAAAGCCGCTATCACCGCAGGGAAAACGAAGTACACGCCAGCAGCAGGGATACCGGCGCTGCGTGAAGCAATCGCAAACGATTATACCCGTCGATCTGGGCTTACGGTGACTCCAGCACACGTTATCGTTTCCAATGGAGCGAAACACAGCCTTCATAATATTTTCACAGCTGTCTTAAACCCAGGTGATGAAGTCATCGTGCCGACTCCTTATTGGGTCAGCTACGCTGAATTAATCAAGCTTGCTGGAGCAAAACCAATTCTCGTTGAGACCTCGATCGATGAAGATTTTAAGCTTCAGCCAGCGGCCTTGAAGTCAGCAATTACGCCTCATACGCGCATGCTTCTGCTCTGTTCACCGAGTAATCCAACCGGAGTTGTTTATTCACGTGAAGAGCTCACTCGCATAGCAGATATTGCGATTGAATCTGACCTTTCTGTTGTTTCTGACGAGATATATGACCAACTTGTGTTTGATGGCCGCGAATCTGTTTCATTTCCAACTCTGCGGCCTGGCCTTGAGGCACGAAGTATTGTTGTCGCTGGCGTGAGTAAGACGTACTCAATGACTGGCTGGCGTATAGGATGGACAATTGCTCCACCTGCATTGTCAAAGGCCATGGGAAGTCTTCAGAGCCAAGAAACAAGCAACCCTTGTAGCATTAGCCAGCATGCAGCTATCGAGGCAATCACTGGTCCACAAGAATGTGTGACTGAGATGCGAAATGCATTTCAAGCACGACGAGATCTCGTTGTTGAAAGGCTTAGGAATATACCTGGGGTCAATATTCCAGATATTGGCGGTGCGTTCTATGCTTTTTTTGATATCCAGACCTCCTTGAGTACATCGAATGGACCTCAGAATAGTGTGGCTTGGTGTGAGCAGTTGCTTGAAGATGAACATGTTGCAACTGTGGCGGGTAGTGCTTTTGGTGCAGAGGGACATGTTCGTATGTCTTTTGCAGCGTCAGAGGAGAAGCTGGCAATGGGTCTTGATCGAATTGCGCGTTTCCTTGGTTCGTTGCAGTGAATAAATCATTCACACAGGTTTCAAAGCAGGAAACAGCAGCGATTATCCTCGCAGGTGGAACAGCCAGACGTTTAGCAGATAAACGACCACCTGGCGGGAAAGCAGAATGCATTATCGGTGGACAATCTCTTCTCAGTATTGTGAGTGGAGCTTTGGTTCCAGTGACACGTTTGATTCTTGTTGTGGGTGGTGATCAGCCAAAAGTTTCCTCTCAAGAATTGGTACCCATTCGTCATATCCCTGATCATCAGCCCGGGTCCGGCCCTCTTGCAGCTGTTCGGGATGGACTTCGATGGATATGGCACGAGCATTCAAAGTCATTGCCACAATTCGTCATTCTATCTGCGTGTGATCTGCCTTCCATCAAACCATCCCTTGTGTCAGAAATGGTCGATCGTTTCCCACAAGATGAACTAAGTACGAGGTGGGTCATTCCAGAGGTAGGAAAACGTCTTCAGTACCTTTTTTCTGTCTGTCGTCCGACAATTCTTCAGCCGTTGGATAGTTTTTTTGCGGCTGGTGGTCGTGACTTTCGTAGCTTTGTTCAATATCTTCAGGAGCATGAATCAACGAGTATTCATGTCATATCAGATGCCATCTGGCGGACAATCGATCCAAATGCTCATGCCGGCAGTGACATTGATACTCCAGCTGATCTTGCCCTTTACTCCGGTGACGCTTCACATTGATTCTAGAGACGCTCTATACTCATGTCAGAGAGTGCGGGTAATGTCGTGCTCGTACTGATGAGATACGTTCTTGTTTAGTTTTTTCAACCATAGATCAGTCGACAATCATGGATGATGTCCTGAATGATCAAAAAGATTCTCTACGATCCGTGCTGCTGCGGCGGTGGCGGTGGTTTACACGACTGCTCAAGCTGGTTTTTGTTTGTTTTGTCATGTATCAGGCACCACGACTGACTCAAGTGACAATTGTACGAGATTGGCCTCTACAAAATGTATTTGAAGGTATTGCTGGCAAAATCTCATCGGGTTCAGCAGCATGGGATTGGTTCGGGCCTGTTGTCTATAGAGACCTTCTCATCACGACATCAGACGGGGAGCCGTTGCTTGCTGTTGATCGCCTAGAGGTGAATCGAAGTCCTCTCAACTTGGTGTTCCAACCACATGATCTTGGACGCATCCGGCTTGAAGGGGCGAGGCTCTCAACAGCTGTTTGGAATGGTGGAAGTACAATCGAGACAGTACTCGAACCATAGGTTCAAAAAATAAGCCAAAGCAATCGGCAAGGGCTTTCTGAAAGTCCTACCGATACCCAAAATCTTGAAACATTATCTGATCACACGAGAAGTCATATTGCTGGAACCGTCGAAATTGTTGATGCAACAATCGAGTTGACGGATTTACGGCACGGAGATGTCTGGTTACTTAATGAGATTGCTGCAGTTATTCCATTTCCAAAGTATGCGGAAAGTGGCGAATCTTCTTTTTTGCCCTCAGGCACAATCTGTAGTGGATCAATTCAACATGCTGAAGAACCTCAGTTGCAGATGAGCAAATCTTCTTCTCAGGTTCAAAACAGCTTGGCGACAGCAAGTATTGTCAATCGAGCGAACTCAATGCTTGCTCGGCCTGGTGGTTGGTCAGTAACAGTCTCTCAGCCGGAAATGGACAAAGGAAAATATTCATTGGTGGTAGGAACGACCCGCTGCCCGGCCGGTATTTCCAGGATTGCAGCGAATCGATTTGGCTGGTCGCATCTCTTACACGGCATCGTCGATATTCGTGCTGATATCGTTCTTGATCAAGCACTTAAAATGAAGTGGTCTACGCCACCAGCCAACAAAGAGGCACAGGTCAACATCAAGGGAAATGTGGTTGGTCGTGATTTGTCAATTGTTGAAGTCGCTACCGATCAGAAGGAATTGACAATTGAGAAAGTTGATATGCCTTTTGAGGCTACTCTCTTGCCTGAGAAGTACATCATTAAGAGATTCCAAGCGGACACAAATGTAGGTTATTTTGAAGTTGCCGGAACCATCAAGGTGACACCTGACCGCAGGCGTACAAGTGATATTGGATTTCCTGGATGGCACGTACTGGAAGTATTTCAAGGTGATGATTTTGAGGCTCATGCATCCATTGAAGTTGCTCCGCTGTTGAATGCCTTCCCTCGTGTTCGTGTGCTGCGTCCAGACGTGCAGATGACAGGAGGTACAGTCACTGTAGATGTCCAGAGCCAAGAACTTGAGTCCAGTCGCCAGATTCGTTTCAGGTCAGAACTCACTGATGTGTCTGCAATTCAGAGTGGAAAGAAAATAGAATGGAATGCTCCTTGCACTGCTTGGGTTTCTGCTAGGCAGCAACTCGACGGACAACTCTATCTTGAAGAAGCTGGTTTCGCATCGACTTTTGCAGATCTTTCAATGAATGGGCTAGCTGATGGAATCGAAACAAAGTGGCGGATTGATCTTGGCAGTACATTTCAAAGTATGAGCCAGCTGCTGGATCTACACAGTGAGAAAAACAAGCAGTCTCTCGCAGGTATATCACGAGGACAATGTCGTGTAGATCGATCTTCAGAGACGGGTTCAACAAAAGTCTGGACATCATTAAGTATTGAAGATTTGAATTGGTCGATTGGTGATCAGACTGTCTGGAAAGAGCAGCTCGTTGCCGTTGATTGTGATACATCGTGGATTGAAACACAGGCCGACATCGTACTGAAGGCTGTAGATTTCAAGTTTGAGTCAGGTCGCGATTCGTTTGTTGTTGTGCTTGCCGACGAATGCAGTTTCGCTCGTGATTTCAGAAAGACACTGTGGTCGAATCTGAGCGATCAAGCGAAGAATGAACCCATTTCTTTCGACTGTCATATGTCCGGAAACTTGATGACCTGGAACCAACGTATTCTCGGTCTTGGTGCAACTGGAGGTTTTGAATTACCCTCTTCTAAAACACAAGTTGAGGGAAAATTTGAAACCAGCTGGAACCTTCGGTATGTCGGTCAACAGTTCCAGATAACAAAAGCTTCAGCACAAATTGAGCAACTGGCTATTCTTGCCGGAAAGCAACGCATTGAAGAGCCAAAAATTATTCTTTCAGCGGTTGGATTAGTCGATCCATCTCGAGGAATCATAAAGCTCTCTAGCGCTGAAATGTTGTCTTCAACGGCATCACTACGAACCGGTGGATTGCAGATAGTTTCGAGGAGTTCGATAGATCGACCATTGATCGACACTCTTTTCGATACGGTGCAGGGACAATTTCAGTGGCAAGTCGACCTTACAAGACTCGATAAATGGCTGGCACAGGATGCGGCTCTAGACGCTGCAGGTCGTCTTTGGGGGACGGCGGACCTTCTGGAAACGCCTTCCGGGATCAATCTTTTGATGACAATAACGGGGAGTCAATTAGCCGTTTCACATTCAAGCATCAGAATAGGACAGAGAGAGAATTCACGAGCACCTTTGGCTTGGATAGAACCGCAGGTGAATGGACTTCTTGATGTAACCCGACCAGTTGTGAATGAAACAGGAGCGAACCAATTAAAAATCAATCAGTTTAAAATCGAATCCTCAACAATGAGCGTTGCAGCGACGGGATCAATCAAAGACTTAATAGGGAGACAGCACGTAGAAATTGGCGGGACGATACTGATGAATTGGGAACAGTTAACCCGACTTCTTTCACCGTCTTCAGGTCGTATGCTGAAACTTACAGGTGGCGGCCCACAACCGTTTGCCATACGAGGGTCCTTCGGATCTTCCCACACGGCTGATGACCCAGTTATGGTGCCGGTACCTGACAGTTGGAAGGCACCTTCGCCACATCGTATTTCACCAAGACAACAACTTATTGCCTTACCATCAAAGCAGCACACGAGTGCTGACCATGGCGTGGAGACATGGCTTCCCCGCATAGCTGCCGAAACAACACTTTCTTGGCAAGGTGGCCACATTGCTGATTTTCCTCTTGGTCCTGGCACACTTCCTCTGCGACTGGTCGAGGGACAGCTGGCTTTCGGTCCATTTGAGATACCAGTTTCAGGAGGAAAGATTCGTGGGACACCGTGGATACAGCTTCTTCCTTCACCGGGTGAACTTATATTGCCACCGGGACGATTGATTGAACGCATAGCTCTTACGCCACCTTTGTGTGATCGGTGGCTCTCTTGGTTATCACCGATTCTGCGGAGTGCAACCGATGCGCAGGGTTTTCTGACCATCGATACATCTGGAGGCCAGCTACCCTTGAATGATCCACTCAATGGTCAATTTGAGGGCCAATTATTTCTGGAGCAGTTCTCTGTAACACCTGGCGATATGGCAGGACCGCTCATTAAGCTTTTGGCAAAACTACAAAGTGTTGTTGATCCACGTTTTGCGTTTGGCGATCAGGTTGTTTTCTTGCGGGCACGGCCAGATCCAGTACGAGTGCGGATCGTAGATGGCCGCGTTTATCACGACAATCTCGTCATGGACATGGGCCAACTTTCTGTACGAAGTCAGGGAAGCATGGGACATGACGGTTCGTTGTCGATGCAGCTAGAAGTTGCTTTTCGAGGAGATCTAGCAGGAACTACACCGGTCGTAGCACAACTTTTACGTACTCCTTTTGTAATTCCACTTCGTGGAACAGTTCGCAGTCCTCAATTTGATGCAACTGCTCTCGATACAATCTTCAAGCGAATCATGCAGAATACAGCAGATGCAGTATTACGTGATGGTATTGGTAGAGGTCTTGAAGCACTCTTTGGTAATCCTCAACCGCCTGAACAAAAAGTACCTCAACCAACGCAACCACTGACGTTTCCAGATAGCTCGTGAACTGATGAGGAGTCGTGCCCCACTCTGTTCTTGGAAGATTTGATTCGGAAATGGTCAAGCTGCCGCGTGGCGCAACCGTCTATTCAGGCCATTAATGAGTTTTTTGAGTCGCTGACAATAACTGAAATGTTCAACTTCAAGTGCATGTCGTGGTGACTTGATGTAGTGAATCGAATGATTTTTTGTCGTCCGATTTTTTTGCTTCTTCAGCCATGCTTGAGCTCGTGGGGCGATACGATTTGCAAGAATCATTCGAGCGATAACCTGTGACTGGAGATCTGTGATACCCCATTGCCCGCTGTCTGGTTGAATCATTCCAACAACAGCAAGATCATTCACTTCTGGGTGAAGAAAGTGCATAAATAATTCTGGCAGACCATTCTTCGTATTGAGTTCAGATGCATGTATTTTTGGTAACGTCAGGCGATATCCTGTCGCTGCGATGACAACATCGACCTGTTCACATCGCCCGTTTGTAAAGACAGCTCTATCACCTTCAAATCTTTTAAGATCAGGCATTGGATGAATTGCACCCTTATCAATGCAAGGAGAAAGATTTTCATTGATGACAGGGTGCGTTTCCCAAAGATTATGATCCGGTCGAGGAAGACCATGTTTTTCAGGTAAGCCAATCGTACGAGCAATGACTCGTTGACTGATTAATCGACGGATTCCTAACGGTACACGCATTTTAAGGAGTCGTTCGCCTCGGATGTCTGAAGGTCTTCCCATGAAGAGGCGTGGCAGAACATGATAATTTCGCCGAGTGGAGTGGAACGTCGCAGCGGCATGAAAAGAAGCTTCGACAGCAATGTCACAACCAGAGTTCCCACCCCCAATAATAAGCACTCTCTTGTTTTTTAGTACGTGGGGAACTTCTGGAGATTTGTATTCAGCAGAATGGATTACCGGACCCGAAAAGCTGGAAGTGATAGCTGGAAATCGCGGCTCATGGTTGTGCCCTGAAGCAAAGATAAGACCTGCGTAGTTTCGTGTTGTTCCATCTTCGGAATCCACTTGCCAACCTTGCCTCACGTGATTGTGTTGAATGGGTGTAATGCGAGCAACAGAATTCTTAAAAAGAATGTGATCTCGCAAACCAAAGTGATCAGAATAATGATGAAGATATTCAAGACATTGCCTGTGACACGGATATGCGGGCCACTCACGAGGCATGGGGAAGTCAGTAAATTCAGTAAGTGACTTGGAACTGATCAGTTTTGTGGACTCAAATACTCGTGATGATGATGATCCAAAATACCAGTTCCCCCCGAGATTATCTTCACGTTCGAGGCACTCAGCCTGGATGCCACACTGCAATAGATTCTTCAATGCCGTTAGCCCTGACGGGCCAGCACCAATAACACACCACTTCGACGGTTTGTTTGATTCACATGCAGACATATTTGATGATCGAGTTACTCAATGAATCAATAGTATCTTGTGTATG